>JAJRVK010000093.1 GCA_024277315.1 archaeon
CCGGGAGATGAACTGGACCATGTTTGGCAGGATTTTGACCAACTGCCCCTCTATCCCTAAGTAATACTCTCCCTTCTCTATTCCCTCCCTTATCTTCTTGGCAGGTCTGTTCCTTAGCATTACTGCGATTCTGCTGGACCACTGACGGTAGACCATGCCTATGGCATCCGGGTTGGGATGCACCTCCAATATCATCTCTTCCCATTCCTGGGCCGGAGGTACAACCTCTATCCTCTTTACATTGAGAGATTCCTTTATGAACTCTCCGAATATGTCCGCAGCCTCGACGACTTCCCTGGAAAGCGCCTTTATAACTATCCTTTCAAGCGGCCATCTCAGAGAAATGCCCGCCTTCTTTCTCGCTATTCTTCCCGACCTTATTATGTCCATCGCTATGTCCATTCTTACTTCCAGATATCTGTCGACAAGAACTCTGTTAGGGGCCTCGAGGATTTCCTCGTGAACACTCTCCTTCTCCCCACCGAGGTTTCTATAAATACCGTCAGCCAGATATGGCGTGAACGGTGCCATAAGCTTTATCGATGTCATCAGGGCTTCATGAAGAGTTCTGTATCCCGCCATGACCTCCCTTCTGTCCAGATTTCCGGATTTTATCCTGGACCTAACAGCGGCTATGTACCATTTCGAGAGTGTGTATATCAGTTTTTCCGCCTCTTTCATGGCCTCATCCAGCATGAATCGCTCCATCTTCTCTATGTACCTCTCCTTGGTCCCTTCCATGAATGATATCAGCCACTTGTCCTGGGAAAGCCCGTACTCATGGATGATGTCGAGAGATACCTCCTCCGGCCTGAATTCCGACAATCTGTAATTTATGACCGCAAACCGATGTATGTTCCAGAGAACATTCGAGAGTTTTTTTACCCTCTCGAACCATTCCTTTCCGAGACTCCGATTTATCCAGGGATGATTTATCCTGAGGATCGCATATCGGAGAGCGTCTGTGCCGTATCTGTTCCTGAGGCCGGCCAATCTCTCGGTACTCAGTGTCGATATGTCGACCTTTCCGGTACCAACAACCTTTTTAAACGGTTTCTTCCCGAATACCACGCCGGACACTGAAAGCTGGAGATATATCCATCCCCTTCCCTTTTTGACAGGTTCGACAAGCAAATCGGCGGGCCACCACCTGTGGAACTCCCCCTCCATGGCCGGATAGTGCAACTGGCCCCAGGATGCCACGGCGGCCACGAATTCCTGCGAAAGTATTTCCTCGACACGCTTCATGTCCTTACCGCATCTGGGGCACTTTATCATGTATCTGTCTACCCAGGGCCTCTGCAACCCCATCCCGGCTTTGAATGTGCTCGATTTCTCCTCGAACTCTTTTGCGCTACCTATCACCTCTTTGTGTCCGCAGGAACATGTCCAGACTGGCATTGGCACTCCCCAGTAACCCTTCCTGGAAATGGGGATCGGAGGCGATTCCTGCATCCACTCATAATCGGGACCTATCATCCAGGCCGGAAACCATTCGACCTCAGAGACTATCTCCTCGGTTTTGGTCCCTGTCTCCGCGGGTTTGAAAGCCCATTCCTCGGATATTCTGGGAATAAGACGGTGCTTGCACCTCGAACAGTATCTGTTGCTTTCCCTGATATCGTAAGTGGAGAGCGCCATTCCGGTATTGACCAGATCCCGTATTATTATCGACTCCGCATCGAAGACGTTGAACCCGGCATATTTTCCCGTATCCGTACCCAGTTCACCGGCACTGTCGACAGGACTCATTACTGAAATATCGTTTCTTTCCGCCAGAAACAGATCGTGCCCCGAGTGCGCCGGAACCACGGCCTTTATTCCGGTAATTCCTCCCGATCTTCCGGCAATAACCCGGTCTATGTTCAGCTGCTCTGCCTCTATGTCCTCTATCCCTATGATGCCGTCCTCTGATTCCGTACCGAAGAGCGGGTGCACATACCTCTGTCCTATCAGGTCCTTTCCGGCAATTTCGCCGATCATTTGATATTTGGTGATTCCTGAATTTCTGAGAACTGTCTCCAGTTCTTCACGCCCCAAAATTATCCTCTCTCCTCTGGTCTTGATCTCGACTACCGCATATTTCTTCGAAGGTATGACTTCGAGTGCAAGGGTGGCCGTTAACCTCCAAGGTTCGGAAAACCATACGACGAAGTATTCCCTTTTCTTTCTCTTTATCGGGAATTTGACATATACCCCTCTCTTCCACTCCAATTCCTTCTTTATCTCGGAACGTGAAAGGAATGAATTGCAGTGGGGACACCAGTGAGAAACGCCACGGAATCTATCCAACAAACCCTTTTTGTTCAGAATCTTGAAAGCGTGCCACACTCCTTCAACATATTTGTTATCCAGAGGTGTGTAGGAATGCCTCCATTCCAGCCATACACCAAGATTTCCGAAAAACTCGGATATCTCGTCCCTTATCTCCTTTGCCTCCTTTCTGCAGGCATTCAGATATTTCTCTCTTCCCATGTTCTCTATGTCCTCTTCGGACTCTACACCCATCTTTTGGCGTGTCCTATGCTCCGCTTCTGCCACATATCCCTCGAAACCGGCATTGTCTTTAACGTTGTGTCCTCTCATTCTCAGATATCGTATGATGGCATCTTTTACCAGCATGGAATATATCATATCAGCGGATTCGGCATCGCCCGGAGTGTGCAGCGAATCGAGAAAATAGAGGTCCTTTCCCTTCATTCTGCTCTCCTTCGCCCGTTCGTATATTTTTTTCTCTTCCCAGAACTCCGCAATTGCTCTCTCCGCAGTGAGGGGGTCGTATCTGCTCCTTATCTGTCTGTCCATATTCTCACCACACAATAGCATTGGTGTATTAAATTTCTTCGGGTCAGAGAATCAGATAGATGAATATTCCCAGTCCGAGAACCATCAGAGAAACGATGGTAGGAATCCTGTAATCCACCCTTCTCCTAGAGGCCCTGGAAATGTCCGAAAAGAATGCCAACAGAACGACCCAGAGGCCGAGGTAGGGAAATATTATGAGGTTGAAGCGCAGGGTTTTCCACAAGGCGGTTGCATAGACGTTCGAGGGATAGAATTCCCAGAGTATGAGGTTCAGTCCTATGGCGGTTCCGAATACTAGGACATCGTAGAATATGAAATCCATGGCCTTTCTCTGGGACGCCCTCGCCATCGGATGTTTTATCTTTATGAATATGAATAGAGCTATGTTAAAAATCACCCAGACGCACCATGCTATGAAGGTCCAGTCCGGATTTGTGACAGAGAATGGGTCAGGAATCACAGAGGTAAAACGAGGACGTATAAAATAACTGCACCCGCACCATCAATGGAATGAATTATTTCAATCCCCAGTATCAGCACATTTCTAAGCCATTCAAGGTCGTTGTCGTTGTTATAGAGGTCCCTGAGGTATTCAGACCCGGGCGGAGCATCGCAGGTAGCTCCAATCCGAGACCCCATCCAATAACAGGATGCTCGATTCCGAATATTTCTGTGACCTCAGACCTGAATATCTCCCTACAGCCATAGTTGAACCGACTTCATCGAGGATTCCCGAGGCGAGGATGATGGGATTTTTCAGGGAAATGCCGGAAATGTCCGTTCTGAGCATGAGGGTTCATGTCCCGAAATCTATTAAATACTTTCGGAATCTGCACATTA
>JAJRVK010000094.1 GCA_024277315.1 archaeon
ATCCTAAAAACATCCATTAGATTGAGATTTCTATCACCAAATTTCTGCTGTGGAGTAATAACGATGAATAAAATTAATGGGTTTAATCCGCGTAATATGCCTCGTCGTACGGCTCCGGTTTAAGTCCTTTTCTAGTCCTTATCTGAGCCACTATCTTCGGTTGAAGTTCTCTGGGCACCCTCTCGAATCCGGAGTTCTCTGTGGACCACAGGGCTCTTCCGCCCGTAGCGCTCCTTATTGCTCCTGCAAAGCCAAACATCTCGGCCACAGGTGCCTTTGCCACTACTGTAGTCATGTCTCCTTCCTGCTGTATATCTATTATGGTTCCCCTTCTCTGCTGCATCTCTCTGGTAACGGAGCCCATGAGTTCCTGCGGTACATTGATGAACACCTTCTGCATCGGCTCCAGAAGTATCCTTCCGGCCTGGCACATCGCACCGTATATCGCATTTCTAACGGCAGGTATGACCTGCGCGGGCCCTCTGTGTATGCTGTCCTCATGAAGTTTCGCATCCACGAGCTTCACTTTGACGCCCATGAGTTTCTCGCTGGCAAGAGGGCCGCCGTTATAAACCTCTTCGAATGCCTGTATGCACAGCTCCATGGTCTCGTGAAGATACTGAATGCCCTTGGTGACATCGATGAACATGTTGTGGCCCCTTATGGCCTTGACATTCTTTGCCTCGTCTCTTTTCATTCCAAGCTCTTCGAGCTGTTTTGCAAGAGCTTTCGAGTCCTTTATTTTTCCGCCGCTTTGGACCGTACCTTCATGTATAGCATCGACGATTTCCGGCTCCAGAGGTTCGACCTCGATGTAGAATCTGTTATGCTTGTTAGGAGATTTTCCCTCGAACGGGCCGCCCTTGTGTTCTACGGATTCTCTGTAAACGACTATCGGCGGCGAGGATTTCACTTCCACGCCGTGCTCATGCTCTATCCTGTAAATGGTGACCTCGAGGTGCAATTCGCCCATTCCTGACATAAGGTGCTCCCCGGTCTCCTGGTTAATTTCGACCTGAATGGAGGGGTCTTCCTTCGCAACAGATCTCAGAACCTCCACGAGCTTCGGCAGGTCTTTCATGTGCTTCGCTTCCAGAGCAACGGTAACGACAGGTTCGGAGTAGTGCTTCATCTCCTCGAAGGCTTCCATGCCCGGGTCTGTCGTGAGCGTCGAACCGGATACCGCATCCTTTATTCCGACCAGAGAGACGATGTTTCCCGCATCTATTTCATCGACCTGGATTCTGTCGGCACCCACGGAAAACGCCACCTGCTGCACTCTGTTCTTGTTCGGCATCCCCACGACCCTGAGTTCCTGTCCTTTCTTTATCTTCCCGCTGAAAAGCCTCCCTACAGCGACTTCTCCCGCATGGGGATCGATTATTATCTTTGTAACCATCATGGCGACCGGTCCGTTAGGATCGCAGTTAAGCATGGCCTTTCCGACGGGAGATTCGGGATCTCCCTTCCATATGTTCGGAATCCTGTATCTCTGGGCCTCTATGGGATTCGGAAGATGCTCGATAACCATATCCAGAAGGACCTGATGTATCGGGGATTTCTTGGCCAGCTCCTTTATGGCGTTCTTATCTCCTTTCTGGTTGTACTCATAGATATCTTTGAAACTGATGTTGCTCTTCTTCATGAACGGTACGGATATGGCCCAATTGTGATATGCGGAGCCGAATGCGACGGTACCGTCCTCTATTTTCACCTGCCATTCCTTCTTGAACTCATCCGGAGCATATCTGGCAATCAGTTTGTTGACACCCGTGACGACCTTCACGAAGCGCTGCTGCATCTCCTCTGGTGTGACTTTCAGTTCGTTTATCAGTCTGTCAACCTTGTTTATGAAAAGCACCGGTTTGACCCGCTCCTTGAGCGCCTGTCTTATGACCGTCTCCGTCTGAGGCA
Source organism: archaeon (assembly GCA_024277315.1). GTDB lineage: Archaea > Thermoplasmatota > Thermoplasmata > WALJ01 > WALJ01 > WALJ01. Next base: position 1,915 of record JAJRVK010000094.1, read on the forward strand.
TTATTCCCTCAACACCGCAAACCACCACTATCGCTCCGTCGACAGCCCTCATGGCTCTTGTGACATCTCCGCCGAAGTCGACATGCCCCGGGGTATCTATAAGGTTGATAAGGTAACTGTCTCCCTTATAATCGTGAACCATCGATGCGTTCGCAGCGTTGATCGTTATCCCTCTGGCCTGCTCCTGCTCATCGTAATCCAGAACCAGCTGTTTTCCGGCCATCTCCTCCGACATCATGCCCGCCCCGGCGATGAGGTTGTCGCTCAGAGTCGTCTTTCCGTGGTCTATATGAGCGGCTATGCCTATATTCCTTATTTTCTCTCTCTGCTTCATTATCTCTCTTGCTTTCCTGATATTATCCTCTTTTCGTCCCATTATCAACACCTTTTGATTATCTTGAAGAGGCTGCAACCCTCTCTATCTCTTCTTTCTTTCCGACAGCCCAGCTGTTGAGGTCTCCTTTGGATGCCAGAATTATCTCTTCGGCCAGACACTGCTCTATCGGCTTCTTGTTCTTGTATGTGGATCTGACCGCACCTCTGCATATGTTCCTCAGCGCTATGTCCAGCCTTCTTGCGGATGAGGTATCAACAGCTTTCTGAACAGAAATACCCCCGAATTGGAGCCTTGTAATCTCTTCCCTCGGGGCGGCATTTGAGAGAGCATCTACAAGAACCTGTACCGGATTCTTCTTCGTTCTTTTCTCGATGATTTCGAAGGCGGCTTTTACCACCTTGTATGTTTTCACCTTTTTGCCGGTGTATTTCTCGGTCCTCATCATGTTGTTTATGAGCCTCTCGACAATGTTCATTTTGTGCTTTGCGAACATTCTTCTCGTGTATTTCCCCTCCGTATGGGGGAGAATTACCGGAGACAGATTGATATATCTGACCAGACCAGGATCATTCACTTTCACCTCGGAAAGGTCATATTTACCAAAAAGCGGAGGCATATTGACTTTGGATAGAAGTTCTATTCTCTCTTCCTTGCTTATGGGATCTGCCAAATAATCACCTCACCGGTTTCTCCTTTCTTCCTCTGACAAGTTCTTTCAGAGACACGTTGTTCACCTTTATTACCTTGAATCTGACTCCCGGGATATCTCCATAGGACCTTCCCATTCTTCCGCCTATCCCTTCTATAAGAACCTCGTCATGTTCATCTATGAAATTTATCGCTCCCTCTCCGACGGCAAATGCGGTAACCTGCCTTCCGTTCTTTATGAGCTGAACCTTAACGCACTTCCTGATGGCCGAGTTCGGCTGTTTTGCCTCTATTCCGACCTTTTCGATAACGATCCCTCTCGCCTGTGCAGAACCCTGGAGCGGGTCCGATTTCTCCCGGAGTCTCAGGACTCTCCTTTTGTAATAGCGGTCGCTCCATCGGAATTTCTGCCTGTCTTTTTTGAATTTTCTAGCAGCATACAGTCCATTTGCCACGAAATCACCTTTTTTCCTGCAGTATTCGGCCTAATCTCTTTACATATATAAGGATAACCCTGAACTCGGCGAGACTGCCAAGTTAAGACACCCAGAAGTTGTAGAACAACATGAAGGATTCCAGCCATGATTCCACCGTTGTTATTCTGGTATTTTTAGGAAATCTGTTCCGGAAGCGTTCGGTTCCGGATTTCGGG
>JAJRVK010000095.1 GCA_024277315.1 archaeon
CGCTGGGCTTCTCCCTTCTGCATACATAATCGAAGTCCAGCATTCTCTGTATGGCATTTGTCTGCATACCATATATTATAGCCTGTGTGTCCCTGTCAAAAAGCAGATAGTCGGGTTTCATGCTCTCGCCTCCTCGGGTTTTAGAGCCATTCTCACTATCTTTGTCATGTGCGTCTCCGGCCCGTATACTTCTATCTCGAGGCCAAGTTTTTCTCCGGCGCTCTTTATCTTTTTCAGCCCTTCCTTGTAATTGGGGCCGCCTCTGCGCACATATATCTTCACATTGTTCTCCTTGAGTTTCTCTGCATATTCTTCAAGAGCCTTTATTATTCCGGTGAAGGTCTTGGCAACATCCGTGAAGTTCGCTATACCTCCGCCTATTATCAGCACCTTGCCCCTCGGGTCTTTTTCCCTTGTCATAAGCTCAAGTATCGTCTTCGCATATTCGTATGTCTCGTCCGTGCTGGGATTTCCGCTGTATTCCCCGTAATTTGCAAGTTCCTCTCCGAATCCGAGATCCACCACAGTATCAGCATATATCACGGATGCTCCGCCTCCTGCGACCATGGTCCATACCCTTCCCCCGGGATTGAGTATGGTGAGCTTCATACTCGCCCCACTTTTTTCATCCAGTTCCTTTATGTACTGCTCCTCAGGCGTAAGCTTTCTTCCGAATGGTGGCGGGAACTCTATGTTTCCCCAGTATTTCGCGCACTCAAAGGCTGCTGTGTCATCCAGTCTGGCGACCATATCCAGCGGGACAATCTCCATGTTCTCATCGAAGGTGAACGGATTTATCTCCAGATATGTGAATCCGAGATTTGCGTATATTCTGTACAGGGCCTTTATGAACTCGATTATCTTCTCCCTCCTTTCCTGTGGCATCTCCGGGATCTTCTCATCTATCTTTGCGCTTTTCAGCGCTTTCTCTATGTCTTCCTCTATGGCAACCTCTATCTTAAGCACCTTGTCCCAGTTTTCCTCCACGAAGATGCCGCCTTTGAGGGAGAAATATATCGTGTCCGCGTCTCTACCGTCCTTTATGGCCACATAGTACTCCTCATCCTCGCTGTGCGGGGTGAATGGTTCCACAAGGAAATGCGTCAGAGGACCTGTTGCTTTTCCTATGGTGACCTCCTTTCCCGTCCTTTCCTGAATCCACTTCTTCGCATCTTCCCATGAGGCGTTCACAAGCACAAGTCCATGCTTGCCTCTCTTTCCGAAGAGCTGATCCGGTTTCACAACCAGCTTTTTCTCCTTTATCCACGGATGTTCCTCCGGCAGTCCATCAAGGTCTGTATCTAGAGTTACGAGAGCCACAAGGCCGTGATAGTTCAGATTCCCTCCGGAAAACTCCGGAAGGTGCTTTGCCACGATTCTTTTTGCATCCGCCTCTCTTATGCCTCTCTGAGCCATTTTACTCCTCCATGTTCTCGATTATTCTCGTGGCGAATTCTGAGGTCTTGAGCTGTGTGGCACCGTCTATCTGTCTTGCGAGATCATATGTTACCTTTTTCTCGGATATGGAGCGCTCTAGGGCATCTACCATGATTTTCTTGGCCTCCATCCATCTGAGATAGTCCAGCATCATCGCTCCCGAAAGTATCAATGAGCCGGGGTTCGCCTTGTCCATGTTCCTGTACTTCGGTGCGGTTCCATGAGTGGCTTCGAATAGGGCGTGTCCTGTTTCGTAGTTTATGTTGGCTCCCGGAGCCATCCCCAGGCCACCTACCTGAGCGGCGCAGGCATCCGAGAGATAATCTCCGTTGAGATTCGGCGTGGCTATGACATCGTACTCATCTGGTCTCAGAAGGAGCTGCTGGAACATGGCATCCGCTATCCTGTCCTTTATCACTATCCTGTCTCCCGGGTCTCCCGGTGGCCTTCCTCCTCTGAGATGCGCGAACGCACCCTCTTTCTTTATCGGCGTGACCCCATCTTCTCCCTTGACCTGGTCCCAGAGCTCATCCTCGGTTATCACCCAGTCCCTGAACTCTTTAAGAGCGACTTCATATCCCCATTTCTTGAAGTATCCCTCCGTATATTTCATTATGTTTCCCTTGTGGACCAGGGTCACGCTCTTTCTTCCGTGCCTCTTGGCATATTTTATGGCTGCAGAGACTATTCTGTATGTGCCCTCCTTGCTTATGGGCTTTATGCCTATCCCTGCAGTCTCCGGGAACCTTATCTTTCCCATCAACCCGTCCTCTTCGAGGATGCTGTAGAGCTTCTTTATCGAAGGATGTCCAGGCTCCCATTCTATTCCGGCATAGACATCCTCCGTGTTTTCCCTGAATATCACGACATTGAGTTTTTCGGGATGTTTCACGGGCGCCGGCACTCCTTTGAACCACCTCACGGGTCTTACGCAGGCGTATAGGTCCAGTCTCTGTCTGAGCGTGACATTGAGGGACCTTATTCCTCCGCCTACAGGGGTGGTTAGCGGTCCTTTTATGGCGAACAGATAGTGCTCTATGGCCTTCACGGTCTCATCCGGAAGCCATTCTCCGAACTTCTCCTTCGCTTCCTCTCCTGCATATATCTTTGTCCAGGCTATCTTTCTTTCTCCTCTGTAAGCCTTTTCCACCGCGGCGTCTATCACCCTTTTCATGCCCCTGAATATGTCCGGCCCTATTCCGTCTCCTTCGATGTACAGCACTATCGGCTTTTCAGGTATGTGCAGTTTCCCGTCCTTCATCTCTATTATTTCGCCCCATTCCGGGGGCTTCACATTCTCAAATTCCATTTTTTGTCCTCCTTCATATCTCATGCTTTGTTCCTTCTCCTTATGTACGGAAGAAGACCTCCCGCTTCGATTATCTCCACATCTTTTTCCGAGAGGTCGTGTTTTGCGGGGATTTCTTCCCCTTTGGTGCGGTCGAAAACGGATATTCCGCTGCGGAGCGCTGTCCGTATCTCCAGGAAATCACCCTGCTCAATCTGCTCGGTGTCGCAAATCACCGGGAGAATTCCGAAGTTTATCAGGTTCGACCTGTGAATTCTTGAAAAGGATTTTGCGAGAACAGCCTTTATCCCCAGATATTTGGGGGCAATCGCCGCATGCTCCCTGGAAGAGCCCTGGCCGTAGTTCTCTCCGCCTACGATGAATCCGCCGCCCTTTTCCATGGCCCTGCTGTAAAACTCAGGGTCGACACCGGAATAAACATATTTCGATATCTCCGGTATGTTGCTCCTCAGGGGCAGTATCCTGGCTCCGGCCGGCATTATGTGATCCGTGGTGATATTGTCGCCGACCTTCAGAAGAACCTCACCTTCGAGGACTTCCGGCAGAGGGGGGAATTCAGGCAGAGGTCTGATGTTAGGCCCTCTTATTATCTCCACTTTTTCAGCTTTTTCAGGCGGTAACGGCGGAATTATCATGTTTTTGGTGATTACGAATCTATCCGGCATCTCTATATTTGGTGCTTTTCCGAATTCTCTCGGGTCAGTTATCACGCCCTTTATTGCGCTCACCGCCGCCACTTCCGGACTCGCCAGCATTATCATGGCATCCTTTGTCCCGCTCCTTCCTTCGAAGTTCCTGTTATATGTTCTGAGGGTTACAGAGCCTGAAGGAGGAGCGCCTCCCATTCCTATGCATGGCCCGCATGCGTTTTCCAGTATTCTGGCACCCGCATCCACCAGATAATTGTACTCACCGCTCTCGACGAGGTGTTCGACAACCTGCCTCGAACCTGGGTTTATCAAAAGCTGTAAGTTCTCAGCAACCGTATGTCCCTTCAGAATATTCGCGACCATCTTCATATCCCTGAGAGAGGAATTCGTACAGGAGCCTATGGCAATCTGCTGTATCTCCATGCCCGCGACCTCGCTCACGGGTTTCACATTTCCCGGGCTGTGGGGCATGGCTATCATCGGTTCCAGTTCGCTGAGGTCTATCTCGATAACATCGTCGTATTCCGCTCCTTCATCCGCTTCGAGAAGTATCCATGCGTCCGCCCTTCCCTGCGCCTCGAACCACTTCTTCGTTATTTCATCGCTGGGAAATATGCTGGTTGTTGCTCCTGTTTCCGCACCCATGTTTGTTATGGTGGCCCTGCTCGGAACATCCAGAGATTTCACTCCGGGACCGAAGTACTCGAATATCTTTCCCACGCCTCCTTTGACATCCACCCTTCTCAGAAGCTCCAGTATGATATCCTTTGCCGATACCCACTCAGGAAGCTCTCCCGTGAGCTTCACTCCGACTATTTCCGGATATTTCAGGGTGAAGGGTTCTCCGGCCATCGCAGCTGCCACATTCAGGCCTCCGGCACCTATGGCGACCATTCCCACTCCGCCGGCAGTTGGTGTGTGGCTGTCGCTCCCGAGCAAAGTTTTTCCGGGCCTTGCAAACCTTTCCAGGTGCACCTGATGACATATTCCGTTTCCCGGCCTTGAGAAATAGAGGCCATAGCGAGATGCAACCGACTGGAGAAATCTGTGGTCATCCGCATTCCTGAAGTCTGTCTGCAGGGTGTTGTGGTCAACATAGCTCACGCTGAGCTCCGTCCTGACCCTCAGAATCCCTATGGCCTCGAACTCAAGATAGGCCATCGTGCCAGTTGCGTCCTGGGTAAGTGTCTGGTCTATTCTCAGGCTGACATCATTTCCTGTCTCCATCCTTCCCTCAACCACATGGGCCTCGAATATCTTTTCCACGAGGTTTTTGCTCATATTATTACCTCTTTTGGGCGGTGCGGCGTACTCAGGAGGGTATTTAAGTTTGTTCCCAAAAAAAGGAAGTGCTCACAACCTTCATATACTGTTTTGTTTAGGCAAAATCATGCCCGGAAGCAAGGAAGGAAAGATAAGGCAGCCCATCGTGAGCGTGCTCGGTCATGTGGACCACGGCAAGACCACATTTCTCGATTACATAAGGGGTACAGGGGTCGTCAAGAGAGAGGCGGGAGGGATAACCCAGCACATAGGTGCGACCGAAGTACCCATAGATGTGATATACAAAATGTGCTCCGGACTGATAGGGAAAAAAAGGTTCAGCGTTCCGGGTCTGCTTTTCATAGACACTCCGGGCCATCATTCCTTTGCGACACTGAGAGCCAGAGGCGGTGCTCTCGCAGACATAGGTGTCCTTGTAATCGACATAAACGAGGGTCTCATGCCTCAGACGATAGAATCGATAAACATACTTAAGATGAACAAAACCCCTTTTGTCATAGCGGCCAATAAGATAGACAGGATAGACGGTTGGCAGTCCGGACCGGAACCATTCGTGCTTTCGGTGAAAAAGCAGAGCGACCGGGCGATAGCGAATCTCGATGAGAAAATATATAAACTGATAGAAAACCTGTATTCCCACGGTTTTCCGTCGGAAAGATACGACAGGATAGAGGATTTCACAAGAAATGTGGCCATAGTACCGATGAGCGCCAAGACAGGAGAGGGAGTACCCGACCTTCTGCTGATGATAGTCGGTCTTGCTCAGAGATTTCTCGAAAAAAATCTTAGAAAAGAGGTTGGGCCGGGCGAGGGCACCATACTGGAGATAAAGGAAGAGAAAGGGCTTGGAACGACATTGGACACCATCATATACTCCGGCACAATAAGAAGAGGAGACCCCGTAGTTCTCTGGACAAAGAACGGGCCGCTGATAACTAAGATAAAGGCCATACTGAAACCGAAACCGCTTGACGAGATAAGAGACCCGAGAGAAAGGTTTGAAAGGGTGGAGGAGGCGAGCGCTGCCGCAGGCGTGAAACTGCTTCTTCAGGAATACGGAGAGATAATGGCAGGCACGACCATAAGAGTGGCACCGAAGGGCAGGGAAAAGGAGGTCGCCGAGGAGATGAAGGACCTTTATGAAATGAGCATAGAGACAGAGGAGAGCGGGGTTATAATAAAGGCGGATGCCATAGGCTCGCTCGAGGCCCTCGCCTATGAACTCAGAGCCATAAACATACCGATAAAAAGGGCTGAGGTCGGACCGATATCGAAGAGAGACATTGTAGATGCGGCGACCATCCAAGACCCGCTAAGGAGGGTCATACTCGGATTCAATGTACAGATACTTCCGGAGGCGAAGGAAGCCCTGTCCGGAGATGTCGTCGTATTTACCAACAGCGTGGTCTACAAGATAGTGGAGGATTACGAGGAATGGCTGGGAAGGAGAAGGGAAGAGCTGGAGAAGAGGACTAGAGAAGAGATAACCCATCCGGGCTCAATAAGGATTCTACCGGATTATATATTCAGGCTGAGCAAACCGGCGATTGTCGGTGTAAGGGTTCTTGCCGGACGCATACGACCGGAGCAGCGATTGCTGAAAGAAGACGGGCGTGTTGTGGGAAGGATAAAATCCATAAGAAGCGGTGAGAAGACACTTAAAGAGGCGATAGCAGGGCAGGAAGTTGCCATTTCCGTGGAAGGCGTGACTGTAGGAAGGCAGATACATCCGGACGAGGTCATGTATATAGATATCTCGGAAAGCGATGCTAAGAAGCTGAAAACCGGGGATTTGAATTACGACGAAAAGGAGATACTGGAAAAGGTCATAAGCATAAAAAGGAAAACAAATAAGTTCTGGGCGATGTAGATGCACTCTCGGTCCGTTTTTCGTTTCCATTCAAAACCCTTATTAACCAACCCTGTAATCCAAGGCACATGAAGAAAATCATGGTCGTAATGGGAAGCAAGAGCGATATGCCCGTTGCCGAGAAGGTAGAGGCTATTCTGAAAGAGTTCGAGGTGCCCTACGAGATTGAGGTAGCATCGGCCCACAGAAATCCCCCGAAGGTCGAGGCCATTGCAAAAAGAGAGGATGTTGATATTTTCATAGCCATCGCGGGGCTTAGTGCAGCGCTCCCCGGCGTCATTGCGTCACACACGGTGAAGCCTGTAATCGGTGTGCCTGTAAGCGGAAAGGTGAATCTGGACTCCATACTGAGCATAGTACAGATGCCTCCGGGAATACCTGTTGCCGCCGTCGGGCTCGACAACGGGAAGAACGCCGCACTGCTGGCGATAGAGATGCTGGCAATGAAATACCCGGAGCTCGCTGGAAAATTGAGGGAGTACAGAGAAAAGATGAGGTGAAACGGTGGTCAATCCAGAGGAATTCGTCGTTGAAAAGGTCGAGGAGCTGAGAAATACCGTGGACGGAAAGGCGATAATCGCAGTTTCGGGCGGAGTCGACAGCTCCGTTGCCGCGGCGATAACAAGCAGGGCCATAGGCGAGAGGCTCACTGGGGTCTTCGTGGATACCGGATATATGAGGAAAAACGAGGCAGAGGATGTAAAAAGGATATTTTCGGGCTACGATATGGATTTCAGGGTTGTGGATGCCAGCGACGAGTTCTATGAGGCTCTGAAAGGAGTGGTGAATCCCGAGAGAAAACGGAAGATAATCGGCGCCAAGTTCATAGAGGTATTCAGGGATGTAGCCGAAGAGGTCGGAGCGGAATATCTCGTTCAGGGGACAATCGCTCCGGACTGGATAGAGAGCGGCGGAGAACTGAGAGACACGATAAAAAGCCACCATAATGTGGGCGGACTGCCAAAGAAAATAGGAATGAAACTGGTGGAACCTCTTAGAGAGCTTTACAAGGATGAGGTCAGAGAGCTTGCCAGATATCTTAAACTGGATGCTGCGGAGAGACAGCCGTTCCCCGGTCCCGGTCTTGCGATAAGAATAATAGGGGAGGCCACTCCCGAAAGGGCAGAAATAGTCAGAGAGGCGAATTACATAGTGGAAGATGAGATCGAGAAAGCCGCTGAAGAGGGAAAGATATCAAGACCCTGGCAGTACTTCGCTGTTCTTCTGCCTGTCAAGACTGTCGGTGTGCACGGAGACCTCAGGGCATACGGTGAGACCATAGTCGTTAGGGCCGTGGAATCTCTTGATGCCATGAGCGCTTCGTACTCCAGAATCCCCCATGAGGTTCTGGACAGGATTTCGGTAAGAATAACAAATGAGATGGGTGATAAAGTCAACAGGGTGGTCTACGATATAACGAACAAACCTCCGGGAACCATAGAGTGGGAGTGATGAGGGCGAAGGCCTTTGCCCCGGGGCATATAACCGGATTCTTCTACCCGCATATCCACACCAATCCAGAGAAATCCGGCTCGTATGGTGCCGGCATATGTCTCTCCCTTGGAGCGGTGGCGGAGGTCGAGATATCAGAGGGAAAAGGAATCGATATACATGGTGTCGAAGGAAACGTGACGGAGAGAGCTCTTCTCATGGCAAAAAACGAGCTCGGACTGGAGAAAAAAATAACGGTGCGAATTGAGCTTCAGCTCCCGACATCTCAGGGATTCGGGATGAGTGCCGCGGGAACGCTTGCCGCATCTCTCGCACTTGCACACCTGTCCGGAGTCAATGGACACAGTGCTCTCCGCTGGACCCACATAGCGGAGGTTGAATCGAAAACCGGTCTGAGCGATGCCATAGCCTCCTATCATGGCGGCCTGGTCATAAGAAAAAGGCCCGGATTGCCCCCATACGGAGAGATTGAAAAACTGAAGATAGAGCGGGAGATAAATTGCATGGTGGTCGGAGAAGGGATACATACGGAGAACGTTCTCAGCGATGCTGAAATTGTGGAGCGAATAAGGTCAAAAGGAAGAGAGGCCATGCGAAGATTCATTCAGGAGAAGAATCTCGAGAACTTCATGAGGGTGAGCAGGGAATTCGCATCCTCCATCGGCATATCGAACATACTGGATAAGATACCGGAAGGAAAGCTCGGAAGTCAGGCCATGCTCGGCAATTCCGTGTTCTTCATCGACGGAGACGAAGGGATGAAATGCGGAATAGATAACAAGGGGGCGAGGGTGATTGGGTAAACAGGGAAGGCTGAGTCCCGAGGAGATAAAGTTCGTCAGGGCAAGGTTCTTCAGATATTATTCGAAAAGGAAGATTGCAGGTCCGCCGAGGCTTGGTTTGCGGGAATGGGGCTTCTTTCTCTTCGGGAGAGAGGGTATGATGAGGCCGGTGACCTTCGAATCCGAGAGCGAACTCGAAAAATTCCTTTCCCTTAAAGTTCCCAGACATGCCTATTACTCTTCCGCATACTATCGGAATCCGGAAAAGCCCATGGAATCGCCGGAAAAAGGCTGGATGGGTGCCGACCTTATATTCGACCTGGATGCGGACGGACTGCCGGGTGCGGAGAGATTGAGCTATGAAGAGCAGCTCTCTGATGTTAAAAAGGAGGTTATACGGCTCTATGACATCTTTCTCCAGAAACATCTGGGATTCTCAGATAAAGAGATGCTCATCGTATTCTCGGGAGGCAGAGGCTATCATATCCACATAAGGGTTCCGAGGGTTCTGGACATGGATGCGGACGAGAGAAGGGAGGTGATGGATTATGTGGCAGGAAATTTCATGGAATTCGATGATATATTCCCGAAAAGGAAGGTTCCCAGAACAAAGACCTATTCCCTAAAATATATGGTTCCGAATTCCGAGGGAGGCTGGGGAGGCCTCGTGAGAGAGCTTGTGTTCGATGTTCTGAAAAGGATGATATCCATGGAAAAGGAGAGCGCCGTGGAATTCATGAAATGTGCGGGCATAAGAAAAGATATTGCCGAAAGGATTTACGATTCGCTTTTCGGAAAAAGGGATGGATATTCGAGAATTGTGGAAAAGGGAGACCTTGAGGTATTCAGAACGGAATCCGAGAGAAATAACTTCATCAGGCTGATCGAACACCGTGTGAAGGAAAAATACGGGGTTCATCCCGATGTGCATGTCACTCCCGACACCCGGAGGCTGATAAGATTGCCGTTCTCGCTCCACGGAGGCACCGGTTTTATGGTAAAACCGCTGTCCAGAGATGAAATAGAGGACTTTTTGCCAACCAGAGATGCCGTCCCAGAAGAATATGGGGGAGAAAAGGTGACGGTGTTCCTCGAACAAAAGGAAATATTGAACATAAACGGCGAGAGATACGCACTAAAAGACGTGAAAAAAATCCCGGAATATGCCGCGATATTTCTGATACTCTCGGGAAAAGGGAGTTTGAAAACGGATTGATCAGAATACCCCATCCGCCTTGTCTTCTATCTGCCTTCTTTCGTTTTTATCGAGACTTTCCAGCTTTATGGAGAGGGCGAGCATGCAGCCCTTTGCTCTGAAATCCTCTTTCAAAGCATCGATGAAGTTGAGTACAGACTCGAAGCTGTTGTTGGAGACGAGCTGGTCGAAACTGTCTGTTATAACTATCTTCTCGCCGCTTTTGGATGCAAATTTCTGTATCTTGAGTGCTATTCTGTCCAGTTCGTTCGGTCTAAGGGCGTTCTTCGCTATGTTGGAAATATGAAATGCATTCTCCGCCTTAAGTCCGTATTTGGATTTCAGGGTCCTGGAACCCTCTCTCGTTAGATAAAGAATCTTTCTCTTCCTTTCTTCGCCTTTCGCATAGGAATACATCTCCTGGACATCGGTGAACACATAGAGCCTTCCGGCCTCCCAGACGATCTCCGGTTTTTCTCCTTTTTCCTTCTCCCCGGCACTCTTCTCCGCAGCTTCTGTGCCATATTTCTCCTTTATCATCTCGGCCAGGGCTCTGCTGAATCTCTTTATTTTCGCAAGGTCATCCACGCTTGCCCTTCTAAGGTCCTCTATGCTGTGATATCCGGCCTTGTAGAGCGCTCTGGCCTTTGATGGTCCTATGCCCTTTATACTGGCGACACTCTCTATGAATTCGTCCCTCTTCTCCTCCTCA
>JAJRVK010000096.1 GCA_024277315.1 archaeon
GCTCTATCTCATCGACAACATGCTCAGTTCCTCCCCTTACGAGGATGCTCACGGCTCTGGGATTCTTGCAGTCCGTGACGAAGGTCATCTCGTCGTCGCCTATCTTTCTCTCCTCCACCATGCCGGCGTGCCCGAGATCGTTCTTGCCGAGGTCATCCAGCGTTGTAACTATGTTCGCACCGGTGGCCTTGGCCAGCTTCTCCATGTCGGACTTCTTGACCCTTCTGACCGCATAGATTCCTTCCTTTGCGAGGAAGTGCTGCGCCATGTCATCTATGCCCTTCTGGCAGAACACGACATTCGCTCCCGTCGCCTTTATCTTCTCGACCATGGACTTCAACATGCGCTCCTCTTCGTCCAGAAATGCCTGTAGCTGTGAGGGGTCGTTGATTCTTATGTTGGCGTCTATCTCCGTTTTCTTTATCTCCAGTGCTGCGTTTATCAGCGCAATTTTGGCATCCTTGACCTTATCTGGCATGCCGGGATGCACCTTCTCCTTATCTAGTATTATGCCCTTTATAAGCTCGGTATCCTCTATGGTTCCGCCGTGCTTCTTCTCTATTTTCACATTATCGAGATCGACCCTGTATTTCCCGCCCTCCTTTTCGGCGACCTCCTTCACGGCTTTCACCGCCAGTTCCGCAAGATACTCCTTGGACCTTCCCGCACTCTTGCCTGTCATGGATGTTATCGCTATGTTCTTCAGGATTTTCTCATCCTCGACCTTCAGCTCCACACCGAGCTTTTCCAGGAGCTCTACGGATTTCTTGGATGCCATGGCATATCCCCTGGTTATCGTCGTGGGGTGCACGTTCTGCTCCAGCATCTCCTCGGCCTTCGTGAGCAGTTCGCCTGCCAGAACAACGGCTGTCGTCGTGCCGTCACCGCATTCCTGGTCCTGTGCCTTCGCTACCTCCACTATCATTTTGGCAGCGGGATGGACCACATCTATCTCCTTGAGAATGGTGACACCGTCGTTGGTTATGGTCACATCTCCGAGGCTGTCAACCAGCATCTTGTCCATTCCCTTCGGTCCCAGCGTGCTTCTGACCGCTTCGGCTATTGCCTTTGCGGCGGCGATGTTCTTCATCTGAGCGCCTCTTCCAGACTCTCTTTCGGTTCCTTCTTTCAGGATGTATATCGGAGTTCCGCCTAGCATCTTACATCACCTCTATTTTGCATAAGATTGTTCTTCTATATAAGACTATCGAAAACTCTGCCGCCATGAACCTCAGTCAGGGAAACGGATGGCAACAATGACTTATATCAGAAATCATTCCGAGACAAGGTGTTCTCATGTACGGAAAACTCACCCCCGAGATTGTAGACGAACTTAAGGGAATAGTCGGAGAGAAGAATGTCACGGTGAGCAGGGATGAGATGGAGGATTATTCTCACGATGAAGTGGCGATGTCCGAGAGAATCAAGCACTATCCCGATGTGGTGGTCAAACCCGGAAGCACCGAAGAGGTATCGGAGGTCGTCAGGATAGCCCGCAGGGAGAAAATCCCCATAACTCCCAGAGGAGCGGGGACAGGGCTCTCGGGCGGCTGTGTGCCTATCTATGGGGGCATAGTGCTGAGCCTCGAGAGGATGAACAGAATAATCGAGATCGACGAGGAGAACTTCACCGTCACGGCGGAGGCGGGTGTCAGACTTATGGAGATATTCTAGGCCGTCGAAGGGAAGGGGCTGTTCTTTCCCCCGCATCCCGGAGATACGAGCGCAATGGTCGGAGGTGTTATAGTCACCAACGCCGGCGGCGCCAGAGCGGTGAAATACGGGGTTATGAGGAACTTCGTCAGGGGGATGGAGGTCGTGCTTCCGGACGGAGAGGTCATGGAGATAGGCGGTAAGCTCGTGAAGGACTGCGCGGGATACAGTCTTCTCAACCTTTTCATAGGCTCCGAGGGGACCCTCGGGATAGTCACGAAAGGGATTCTTAAACTCATGGCTCCGCCACCCAGCAGCCTCATGCTCATCGTCCCGTACAATTCACTCCACGACGCCATAAAGAGCGTTCCGGCCATACTGAAAACCGGCGTACTTCCCATAAGTCTGGAGTTCATAGAGGACGATGTGATAGGTCCGACGGAGGAACTTACCAAGAAGAAATGGCCCGTGATGAGAGCCAAGGCATATCTGATGATTATCGTCGATTCGACAAGCGAGGAAGAGGTCATGAACATAGGCATGAAGCTCACGGAGGTCTGCATCGAGAACGGGGCGATAGACGCCTTTGTGATAGATACCAAGAGCAAACAGGAGGAACTCCTGGAGTTCCGGGGAATTTTCTACGAAGCGCTCAAGGAAAACATGGCGGAAATACTGGATATAAGCGTGCCACCCAGCAAAATAGCGGAGTATGTAGAAGGCACCAAGAAGCTCTCCGAAAAATACGGGATGAGCCTGCCCACCTATGGTCATGCGGGTGACGGGAACGTGCATACCCACATAATGAAAGACGAGGGATGGGAGGAAAAGTACGAGGCTTTGCGCAAGGAAATCCACGAACTCGGCGTATCTCTGGGAGGCACGATAACAGGAGAGCACGGTGTCGGACTGACGAAGAAAGGCTATCTGAAAGAGTTCGAGCCGAAGAAGGTGGAGCTAATGCGCTCCATAAAAAGGGCGATAGACCCGGACAACATAATGAATCCCGGTAAGATAGTGGATATCTGAGCGGTGTTTCCGCGAACGTCCCGATAGGGCAAAGTATATTATCGGAATGGGATATGTAGTGCGGGTAATATCATGAGACTCCCAACAGGAAAGATGATACAGAGCGGCTTCGGCGGATACGATTCTCTCGAGTCCGTAATGAAGGCTCTGGATGCGGATTTTAACGGATACATAAAGACCACCCATGTGGAGGAGCACGTCTCCGAGGGTTATCTCGTGATTTACGGCGACAAATGCCCTATGGCATATTATCGGGGAAAGGAAGAGTTATTCGGCGACGATGCCGTCGAACACATAGTGGAGGATTCTCTGAAAGATGACTGCGTTCTCGAGGTCTTCACCTATTCCTACCGCTCCTCCAGCATAGACATACCCTATCTGAAGAAGATATTCCAGGACTGGGAGTGCTCATACAGCAGGGACGAGGTGCTTCGGGAAATCTCCAGGATATCCAGAAAAGGGACCGTAATCTCCCGGGACGAGGAGGACGAACTGGAGAGGATAACTGCTGTCAGAATAGACTATGAGAGGGAGGACATAGAGAGGGAAAGGAAGGAACTGAACAGGTTGAAGGCGGACATTGAGGAAAGGGAGCGAAAGGTGGAAAAGAAAGAAAGGGAGCTGGAGGCTCTGGAAATAGAGCTTATAAGGAAGCGTAAAGAGCTGGAGGACGAAAGGGCAAGGCTCGAGGAGTCATGGGTTCAGCTAAGGGATATGGAGGATAAGAACGAGAGGGTCCGAAGAAGGCTGGAGAGGCAGATAGAGGAGCATGTGAGAAGGGAGGAGAGAATACTGAAGATGGAGAGGAAAATAGACACGGACAGGGAAGCGCTCAGAGAGGAGATGAGACATCTGGAGGAGGAAAAGGAAGCTCTGAAAAAGAGAGAGAGGGCGGTTGAAAAGAGGGAAATCGAGGTAAAGGACAGGCTTGATGAGATAAAGAGAAGGGAAAGGGCCGAAAAGGAGAGGCTCAGGGAGATATCGGAAAGGGAGATGGAGCTCGAGGAGAGGACTAAGGAACTCTCGGAACTCAGGGAAGCGCTCCGAAAAAGGGAGATCGAGATGGAAGAGATCAGGGCATCTCTCGATATGAAGGACAAGGAGCTGAAGGCTCTCCAGAAGGAGATAAATGCCGAAAGGAAGAGGATTGAAAAGGAAAAGAAGGGTATGGAAAAGGAGAAGAAGGCTCTCGAGGATGAGAAGGCAAAGCTCGAGAGGGCGAAAAAGGCACTACAGACCCTTGAGAAGAGCCTCAAAAAGAGGGATGAAGAGCTCTCCGCCAGAGAGGATGACTTGAAGCATCTGGAGGAGAAGATGAAGATCGAGTAGCGCTCTCTCAAAGAGAAGGAAAAGGAGCTGGCGGAGAGAGAGAAAAAGCTCAACGAGAGAGATGAGGAACTTAAGACTCTCGGAGAGGAACTCGACCGGAGAAAATCAGAGATGGAAAGCTCGGAAAAAGAGATTGCAATGCTTGCCGAAGAGCTGAAGATGAAGGCGGAGGAACTTAAAGAAAGGGAGGAGGAACTGAAAAAAGAAAGAGACGAGCTCAGGGAAGAAAGGGAAAGGATGGAGGAAGAATTCGGGGAAAGAGACGAGGAATTGAAGAAAAGGAGCGAGGAACTGAAAAGAAAGGAAAAGGATATCAGAAAACTGCAATCCGAACTCGATAAAATGAAAAAGGAGATGGAGAAAAAGGAAAAGACAGTAAAAAAGGCCGGAGAACTCCTGAGAAAGAAGGAAGAGGTCGTTAAAAACCAGCTCAAGACCGTCCTCGCGAAAGAGGAGGAAATAAGCGAGAAAACCGAAGAATTAGAAACCAGGGAAAAGGAGCTTGAGAAGAGAGAGGTAGAGCTGGAAGAGAGAAAAAGAGAGATGGAAAATGCCATGAGAGACAGAGAGAAGGAGCTTGAGAAGAGGGAAAAGTCCCTCAAAAAGAAAGAGAAAGAGCTCGATGAAAAGATGAAGAGATTCGAGGAGAAACAGAAGGTTCTGGAGAAGATAAGGGAAGGACTGAAGGGGGTCTGAGTTGGCTGTGGAAATAGACGGAGAGATGCTCGACATCGAAAAGGTCGTAAGAGTCGCCAGAGATGGGGAAAAGGTCGGGATATCCCCGAAAACAACGGAAAAAATAGAGCGCTCCCGAAAGGTCGTGGAGGACATAGTGGAAAGCGATGTGATAGCCTACGGGATAAAGACAGGCTTCGGCGAGCTTCAAAATGTAATAATACCGAGTGAGGATGTGAAAAAGCTCCAGAGAAACATCGTCCTCAGCAATTCTTCCGGTGTAGGAAAACCGCTTGACAGGGAAATCGTCAGGGCGACTATGCTCATACGGGCGAATGCGCTGGCGAAAGGATACTCCGGAGTCAGGTTTGTCATCGTAAAGACTCTTGCGGATATGCTTAACAAAGGCGTCCATCCCATAATACCCGAAAAGGGGAGTGTCGGAGCCAGCGGAGATCTGGTCCCACTTGCCCACATGGCGATGGTCATGATAGGCGAGGTGAGTGCGCAGTATGAAGGAGAGGTCTTGGACGGCAAAGAAGCCATGGAAAGAGCGGGAATAGAAACCATAGAACTGGAAGCAAAAGAGGGTTTAGCGCTGCTGAACGGGACCACCGTGATGAATGCTATTGCGGCACTGGCCATATACGATTCGATAAATCTGGTAAAGCATGCC
>JAJRVK010000097.1 GCA_024277315.1 archaeon
AGCCCTTGGACTTGAGGTGAAAACAGATGCGGGGCTCGTCGGCCTTGGAAGCTTTGTGGAGAACAAAACAGGCTCATGGAGGACGTTCCGACCTGTGGTCGATAATTCAAAATGCGTGAACTGCAAGCTCTGCTGGTTCTACTGTCCTGAGGGTTCCATAGAGATGCTGGTGAATCTGCCTGAAAACGAGGGCGGAAACATAAAGGGAATAGTGATAGAGTACGATTACTGCAAAGGCTGTGGAATATGTGCGAACGAATGTCCAACCAATGCGATTACGATGGAGAGGTGATTAAATGGGCGATAAAAGACTTGTAAGCGGAAATTATGCGGCTGCATTCGGCTCTCTCAGGGCCAGAGTGCAGTTCGTTGCGGCGTATCCGATAACTCCTCAGACATTCATAGTCGAGCACATCTCCGAGTTCGTGAACAACGGGGAGATGGATGCGGAATTCATGAGGGTTGAATCGGAGCACAGTGCGATGAGCGCCTGCGTATCGGCAGAGGCAGCCGGAGCCAGATCGTTCACCGCAACAGCCTCACAGGGTCTGGCACTGATGCATGAGATACTGGCGATTCCCGCACCGATGAGACTTCCGATAGTCATGCCCGTGGTCAACAGGACCGTGGCCGCTCCTATAGGAATATGGGCGGAGTACAACGATGTGATGCCACAGAGAGACCTCGGATGGATAATGATGTTCGTTGAGGAAAATCAGGAGGTCTTCGATATGATAATACAGGGCTATAAGATTGCAGAGGACAAAAGGGTCCTGCTTCCTTTCATGCCGAATCTGGATGCGTTCATACTTTCACACACCTATGAGCCTGTCGATTTCCTGACCCAAGAAGAGGTGGATTCATTCCTTCCACCGTATAAGGCGGAACATGCTCATCTCTGGCCTGATGACCCGATGGCTGTTGGGGTCTTCACTCCTCCGGAATACATTCAGGAGTACAGATATCAGACAGAGCAGGCGATGCAGGCAGCCAAGAAGGTCATAAAGGAGGTCAACGATGAATTTGCTAGGAGGTTCGGAAGAGATTATCATGGACTTACGGAGGAGTTCATGACCGACGACGCAGAAGCAATACTTATAACTCTGGGAACCGTGACATCCACGGCCAGAAAGGTCGTCATGGACATGAGAAAGGAGGGCAAAAAGGTAGGTCTTGTGAAGCTCAGGTTCCTCAGACCGTTCCCGAAGGATGAGCTGAGAAAGATAGCTGAAAAGGTCGACGCGATAGGTGTCTATGACAAGTCCGTATCTTTCAGTGCGGGAGGTCCGGCGTTTGTTGAGGTCAGGAATGTGCTCTACGGCATGGATAAACCGGTCATAGGATATCTTGCAGGATTAGGAGGAAGAGATGTGATGTATTCAGATATAAAACTGATGTTCGAGAGAACGCTTGAAGCGGCAAAGACCGGAAAGGCGGAGAAAGAGATTGTATGGATAGGAACAAGGGGGGTGCAGCCATGACCACGATACATGACCTGCCCAAGGAGGACCTCTTCACATCCGGACATACCGCATGCCCTGGCTGCGGAGCCGCCATACTTGCCAGGAATATGATGAAGGTTCTGGGAAAGAATACGGTGATATACAACCCTGCGTGCTGTCTCCTGGTATTCGGAGGCACGTATCCGCATCTCTCCTGGAAAGTCCCGTATCATCATGTGGCCTTCGAAAACACTGCTGTTTGTGCCGCCGGAATAAAGAGAGGTCTTAAAAGCATAGGAAAGGGAGATGCGCTTGTGGTCGGTATGGCCGGAGACGGCGGTACGGCCGACATAGGAATGCAGGCGCTCTCCGGTGCTGCGGAGAGGAACGAGGACATCCTCTACATAATGTACGACAACGAGGCATATATGAACACGGGCATTCAGAGGTCAGGATCGACACCTTACGGTGCATGGACCACGACAACACCTGCAGGAAAGGTGATAAAGGGCAAGGAACTCTTCAAAAAGGACATGCCTCAGATAATGATGGCCCACGGAGTTCCGTATGTCGCTACTGCATCGATAGCCTATCCTAATGACTTGCTCACAAAACTCGAGAAGGCCAAAAAAATCAGGGGTTTCAGATATCTCCAGATATATGCCACATGCCCGACAGGATGGAGAGCGGCTCCGGAGAAAACCGTGGAAATTGCAAAGAAGGCCGTGGAAACCGGAATGTGGACGATTTACGAGTATGAAAACGGAAAGATGAAGATAAACATCAAACCCAAACTCGATGAAAATAAAAATCTTTCTGTTCCTATAAAAGAGTACCTGATGATGCAGGGAAGGTTCAGACATATCACGGACGAGCAGATATCTCTGTTGCAGAACTGGGTCAACGAAAAATGGAAGAGGGATCTGGCGATAGAAAAGGCACTTCAATAAACCCTTTATAATTTTTATAAAAAATAAGTGTTGGAATAATTGGTTTAAAACGATGTTTCATGCTCGTACTGCTCTATCTTCTCCATACTTTCTTCATCGGAAGGACTGCTTCTCATCACCTCTCTAAGCAGTTCGTCACCGAGTTCCATGTTCTCTTCCAGGGTCTCTTCTGCGGTCTCGTCCATTGCCGGAATATCCTTGGCAAAGTGGCATTTCACAATATGACCGGACTCCACTTCTATTATCGGCGGATCTTTGGCATCGCATATTCCCTTCTTTGCGAAGATGCACCTCGGATGGAACCTGCAACCCTTGGGGACATCTATCGGACTCGGCAGATCTCCCTTGATCTTCTTCCTCTGTCTCTTGTAATACGGGTCGGGCACAGGAACCGAGGATAGAAGAGCTCTTGTGTACGGATGGTGGGGGTTGTTTATTATCTTCTCCGTATCTCCTGTCTCGACCAGTGTTCCGAGGTACATGACGCCTATTCTATCGCTCATATATCTGGCAACCGAGAGGTCATGTGTTATGAAGAGGTATGGGATTCCGTATTTTTCCCTTAGTTCGAGTAGAAGATTCAGAATTCCGGACCTTATGGAGACATCCAGCATGGACACGGGCTCGTCAGCCACTATGAATTCCGGCCTGAGAACAAGTGCCCTTGCTATGGCCACCCTCTGCCTCTGTCCGCCGGAGAGTTCGTGCGGATACCTGTGTAAGTATTCGCTTGCGGGCTTGAGCTCGGCCGCCTCCAGAGCCTTCGCTGCCAAATCCTCCCTTTCATCTATAGTGTCACCAACATGATGCACTATAAGGGGTTCTGCCACCGTAGCAAAGACTGTCAATCTTGGATTCAGCGACTCGTATGGGTCCTGGAATATCATCTGGACGTTTCTTCTGAACGCCTTGAGTTCCTTTCCTTTGAGATTCGCTATGTCCTTTTTGTGGAAATATATGTGGCCGCTTGTCGGGTCCTCCAATCTCGTGAGAAGTCTTCCGGTGGTTGTCTTACCGCAGCCGCTTTCTCCGACAAGAGAGTATACCTCGCCCTGTTTGATGTCGAAAGAAACATTGTCCACTGCGTGTACGAACTTCTTCTCGCCTTTTGCTAGAGAACTCATCAGTCCCATTCTTACGGGGAAGTACTTCTTCAGATTTTTTACATTTATGACGACTTTTTCTGGCATTTTCACTCCTCCTTAAGTTCTCCGCTGTATATCTCTCTGGCAAAGTGGCATGCGGCCCAGTGATTCTCCGCTACCTCTACCAGCAATGGTTCTTCTTCCATGCACTTCGGTTTTGCGAACTTGCATCTGGGATGGAACCTGCATCCGCTCGGTGGATTTACTAGGTCCGGCGGCGATCCGGGTATCGATTTCAGTTTCTTTTTCTCTCCTTTTATGCTGGGGAACGAGCCCAGCAAACCTATGGTGTACGGATGTGCCGGTCTGTGGAATAGTTCGCCTATGTCTCCGTATTCCATCATCTTGCCCGCATACATGACAAGCATTCTATCTGCTGTCTCTGCCACTACGCTTACGTCGTGAGTGATTATTATCATTGCGATTCCTAGCTTTTTCTGGAGTCTCTTGATTTCGGCAAGTATCCTGTCCTGCATTATGACATCCAGTGCGGTTGTGGGCTCGTC
>JAJRVK010000098.1 GCA_024277315.1 archaeon
AATCCACCCTGATAGAGGAGAACTTCAGCAAGGTCGCGAAGGCGTACATCCTTTACAGAAAACAGAGAGAGGATGTCAGAAAGCTCAAGGAGACCATGCTGGAAGTGGACAAGGTCATGGACGGATACCTCGACCAGATAGACTGGAGGGTGAATGAGAACAGCAATTCTGGATACTCGCTTTCCGGATTGCTGATGCACGCTGCGGGCTCTGTGGTGGCCAATTATGTCCTCACCAAGGTATATCCCAGGGATATAGGAGAGGCTCACAGAAACGGGGATTTTCACATTCATGACCTTTCCATGGGAATAGCGGGATACTGTGCGGGATGGAGCCTCAAGCAACTTCTCATGGAGGGATTCAACGGTGTGGAGGGAAAGGTCGCATCCTCACCTCCCAAACACCTCGAGACCGCTCTGGGCCAGATGGTCAATTTCCTCGGAACCCTCCAGAATGAGTGGGCGGGTGCGATGGCATTCTCATCCTTTGACACCTATCTCGCCCCGTTCGTCAGGACCGATAAGCTCTCTTACGAAGCGGTCAAACAGGGCATCCAGCAGTTCGTGTTCAGCCTAAATGTGGCAAGCAGATGGGGTGGCCAGACACCTTTCACCAACATAACGCTCGATTGGGTGGTTCCCGAGGACCTGAAGGACGAACCTGCCATAGTGGGCGGAAAACTTATGGATTTCACCTACGGAGAACTCCAGAAGGAGATGGACATGATAAACAAGGCGTTCATAGAGGTCATGATGGAGGGGGATGCCAACGGAAGACCTTTCACCTTCCCGATACCCACCTACAATGTCACGAAGGACTTTGACTGGGACAGCGAGAATGCGAACCTTCTCTTCCAGATGACGGCGAAATACGGACTTCCGTACTTCCAGAACTTCATAAACAGCGACCTTGACCCGGGCGATGTTAGGTCTATGTGCTGCAGGCTACAGCTGAACCTGAAGGAGTTGAGAGCAAAGACTGGCGGACTTTTCGGCTCCGGCGAATGTACGGGCTCCATAGGTGTCGTGACCCTGAATATGCCCAGGATAGGCTATCTTTCCAAAACAAAAGAGGAGTTCTTCGAAAGGGTAGGGCATCTGATGGAACTTGCCAAAGAATCCCTCGAGCTCAAGAGAAAGGTCGTGGAGAGGAACCTCGAAAACGGTCTGCTTCCGTATACGAAAAGGTATCTGGGCAACCTGAACAATCACTTCTCCACCATCGGCCTTGTGGGAATGAACGAAGCACTGCTGAATTTCATGGGAAAGAGCATCGGAACCGAGGAAGGGAGGAAATTCGCGATAGAGGTCCTGAACTTCATGAGAGAAAAGCTAACTCAGTTCCAGGAAGAGACAGGGAACATATACAATCTGGAGGCAACTCCCGCCGAGGGAACCTCGTACAGGCTGGCCAGGATTGATAAGAAGAAATACCCGGACATAATAACGGCCGGAGAGGATGAGCCGTACTACACGAACTCCACACAGCTTCCCGTGGGCTTTACGGACGATGTCTTCGAGGCCCTGGACCTTCAGGACGAACTCCAGATTCTGTACACCGGCGGAACGGTTCTCCATGGTTTTCTGGGAGAAGAACTGGACAGTCCGGAATCCTGCAAACTGCTTGTCAGAAGGATAGCCGAGAACTACCGCCTTCCCTATTACACGATAACTCCGACATTCTCGATATGCAAGACGCACGGATACATCTCCGGAGAGCATTTCACATGCCCGAAATGCGGGGAATCGACAGAAGTGTATTCGAGAGTGGTCGGATATTTCAGGCCCGTGCAGAATTGGAACAGAGGAAAGAAGGAGGAGTTCAAACAGAGACTGGAGTTCAACATAAAGGCGCACGGAATAAGGCCTCCGTCTCCTCCGCACAAGAATGCCGGAAGAGAAGAGTCTGCGAACGCTCTGGCCTCATCCGCACCTTCGGATGATGGCGAGGTTGTGGCCGAAGTGACTCCCCTGACTCCTCCCATTCAGCATGAAAAGAGGGTGGCCAGGTATCTGTTCTTCTGGGGCGAACACTGCCCTCACTGCCCGGCGGTGAAACTGTATCTCGAAAACAATGTGAAGATACCGGGAGAATCATACAGTGTGGACACACCGGAGGGATATGACCTTGCGATGAAGTACAATGTGGTGGGCACGCCCACGGTGATTCTCTTCGATGAGGGGGGTGAAGAGCTGGCAAGCGTGCACAACATCGGAGGACTTCGAAAATGGTTGTGATGAACGGGATGCAGAAAAGCTCGTTCATAGATTATCCCGGGAAGATCGTCACAACGGTCTTCTTCGGGAACTGCAACTTCCGGTGTCCCTACTGCCACAACTCCGATCTGGTTTTCAACAAGGACCTCCCGCAGATAGACGAATCCGTGCTACTGGAACATCTGGAGAAAAGACGCAGTGTGCTTGACGGCATATGCATAACGGGTGGAGAGCCAACTCTCCATCCCGAACTTCCCGATCTGATAAGACATGTGAAAGAAAGAGGATTTCTTGTAAAACTGGATACAAACGGTACAAATCCGGATATGCTGGATATGCTTATGTCGGAAGAGTTGCTCGACTATGTGGCAATGGATGTCAAAGCCCCGAGGGAAAAATATGCGGATATTGTGAAAGTGAATATGAATATGAACCTGATACAGAGGAGCATAGATCTGATACGGAGTATGGCTCCGGATTACGAGTTCAGGACCACGATAGTAAGAGAGATGCTTGGCGAGGGAGACATAATGGCAATCGGGGAGTGGATAAAAGGCTCAAAAAGATACGTGCTCCAGCAGTTCAAACCCCATAAACCCCTGGACCCTGCGTTTGTGAATTGTCATGGCTATACAAAAGAAGAGATGGAATCGTTTGCAGAAAAGCTCAGAATCTATTTTGAAGAGGTTCAGGTGAGGGCAAAATAGGGCGTTCGAGCGATATTTTCGGAAAAGTACAAATACGGGGCGGCTATTGCCCTCCTGATGGAGAAACGGATGAAGGCGGCCATCGTTCTCTCGATTCTTTCCCCGGTTTTCGGCGAACTGATAAGCGGTTCCTCTCCGCCCCTGGAATTCTTCAATCCCCTGAACTTTGTCTTTTTATGGGGGCTTTACGGAGGAGGGGTTCTTCTCATGCACGAACTCTGGGTGAGATGGGGAAGGGGATATATGCGGCTGATGCTTCTCGGGATGGCGTATGGTATGATAGAGGAGGGGCTGGCGATAAAATCCTTTTTCGATCCGAACTGGATGGACCTGGGCATTCTCGGAACATACGGAAGGGTCGCGGAGACAAATCTCGTGTGGGCCATATGGCTCTCGATATTCCACGCCGTTTACAGCATAACCGTACCCATATTACTCATTGGCATAATCTATCCGGAGTTCGGTGAAAAAAGGCTTCTTACCGATAGGGCGCTGGAAAAGGTCCTTGCGGTATTTCTCGCTACCTGCACCTTCATATTCCTTCTTTTGAACCCCTACACACCTCCGCCGGTGCAGTATCTCCTGACCATGTTCATAATCGCGCTATTTCTGAAATGGAGCAGTGAGGAGAGGGTGTGGCAGCCATCCCCGCGTCTGCCATTGCAGGGCAATCCTTTCTTATGGGGGGCGGGTTTTGCCTTCTATCTCATGTTCATGTTCTCCATACTGCCGAAAACAGGAATCCCTTTCCCGATACCGTCCATACTCGGAATTCTCATGACAATAGTGTTTTACGGTTCTCTGGATGTGCTTTCCCGGAAAGGAAAACTTGGTCTGATACTCGGCCTCATGACGTTCCTGCTTCTTATCGATATAATCCTGGAGTTGCGGGGGGTTGTGGGCACAGGTGCGGTGGGAATTCTGGTGTTCCTCTTTCTATTAACAAAATACAGGAAGATGCCGGACACCCACTAAAACTTTAAATTCGGACGGCATATCCTGCGATATGACCGGAAGTAGAATAAAGAGGATTTTCGGGAATTTACCGGATGACATAGGGGCAATACTGCTTTACAACGGGTCCGAACCGCATCAGGATGTCAATTTTTTCTATGTCACGGACCTGACAAAAGGACTCTTCGAGAATTCGGCAGCCGTTATATATCCAGATGGGACCGGCACGATCATAACCAGCAAACTCGAGGAAGAGAGTGCGGGAAAAAGCCCGCTGAATCTGGAGATATTTTCCTCCAAGAAGGAGTTCAGGGAATGCGTGAAAAAGGCCCTTGATGTCGACGGTAAGATAGGCATAAACTTCGAAGACATGCCCCATCTCTCATACAGGAAGTTCAAGTACATGGTCAGAGGTAGGAAATTCGTGGATGTTTCTGAATCTCTCGAGAAGACCCGGATGATAAAGGACAGGACCGAGATCGAGAGAATGAAAAAGGCGGGAAAGATAGCTGCAGAGGCTCTCAAAGCCATGACGGAATCGCTCCGGGAGGGGATGGCCGAATACGAGGCGGCAGCCATTCTGATATATGAGATGATGAAGAGGGGAGCTACAGGGCCGGCCTTCGAAACGATATCATCTTTCGGCGAGAACAGTGCCGAACCTCACTATACGTCCGGAGAAAGGAGGCTGAAAAAGGGAGATTTTGCCCTTTTCGATTTCGGAGCCAGATATGACAGATACAATTCGGACATAACCCGGACCTTTGTCGCGGGAAAGGCGGACAAAAAGCAGAGAGAGATATATGGGATTGTGAAAGAGGCTCAGATGGCAGGTATAGATGCCATACGGGACGGAGTCGCAGGCCCGGAGGTGGATGCTGCAGCCAGAGAAATCATCGAAAAGGCCGGGTACGGTGACAGATTCATCCATTCGCTGGGACACGGTCTCGGTCTTAAGGTGCACGACGGAGGCGGTCTTTCTCCCAGAATGAAGATGGAATTGAAAGAAAACATGGTTCTGACCGTTGAGCCGGGCATATATATACCGGGATATGGCGGTGTTAGGATAGAGGATGACGTACTGGTGAAAAAGAACAGGGCGGAGGTATTGACGGAGTTTCCTAAAGAACTTATCGAACTGTGACTCATATCTCCATGAAGGATTCTACGAACCTATCCACCAGATCGTCCAGGAAGCTCTCCTTGTATGTGATTATCAGCTCGGAAACCTTTTCCGGATTGTCGACGACATACTTCTTTTCCCCGGCATCTTCCATTTCCCGTAAAATGCCCGCCCTCAACATTTTGGATGTGTGAAAGGAGAGTGTGGATTTCGAGATGCCCAGAGATTTTGCAAGCTCTGAAAACGACGCTCCTCTCTTTTCTATGCAGAATATCAGTATCCATCTGCATATCCTCTGCCTCAAAATGGCGAGAAGTCGTTTGTCAGGAGCGCTCACCTTTCTGATACTGTAATACCTTTTTTTCCGCCCGTCCTGATAGACGCTCAGAAGCCCTTTCCTGACCAGGTATGCCAGATGATATTCCAGAACGCCGGTGGACATTCCCAGACCTCTCTGGATCTCTCGCATATACACTCCCGGGTTCTTCTCGACGAATGAGTATATCCTTCTTCTGTTTTCCAGCTCGAGAGGTTCCGACATGTTATCCTTTCAATACGGAGAGATAGATCAGGGCGATCACAGAGAAATCCAGAAGAAGCATGGTGAAATCCTCGGGAATTTTTCCTTCCGAGAGGGCCGAGGAAACCATATAAGCTCCTTTTATCACGAAGACAAAGAGAGCCATGGCTACGAAACCTATCTTAAGGCTCCCGGTCCTTTTCCAGGCGACCAGGGATGTCAGGAAAAGCACCGTCGAAAGCCCTGTCAGGAGCGCTCCTAGAAAGAGCTCTATTTCATTCAAATCATCACCTCAAACGCATTATCGAACTAGTAAATAAGCTTAAGGGAACGGTTATATATGGCATCTTTTCTGCCATTCCGGGGGCCATGACATAATGCCGAGGTGGCCCAAGTCAGGGCTCTTTCTTTGTACTTGCTGCGCTGGCTCGGGCTCCAAAGAAAGACACCTGTGAGAAAGAAACTCGCCCCCACCTGCTCGCAAGTATTAAATCATATGGCATTGTAGCATCCCACCAAGCCGAGGTGGCCCAGTCCGGTAAGGCGCGAGCCTGGAGAGCTCGTGGGCGTATGCCCTCGGGAGTTCAAATCTCCCCCTCGGCGTCTCGCTTCGTTAGCCGCCGAGGGTTGGTCGCACGGACGAAATCGTGCTCCCTCCCCCTCGGCGCTCACTCGCTGCGCTCGTTCGAGCTTCGGGGCGACTTTTTGCTTAACAAAAAGTCTTACTCGCAAATACTGACCATTGAAAGAGCTTTTGAAACAAACCCTCCTCAACAATCTCCATTCATCAAAAACCCTATAAAATATCCGGACATCTTGGCCGCATGGAAGAAAACGGAGGAAACGGGCCCGGAAAAAGATTGATGGTTCTGAATGTCGATGAGAGTGAGAATCTGGCACTCTTTCGGGAAAAGACGGAAGTTCTCCGTGCTGGCTATGTTTATCTTGAACCGGGAAAGGAATGCGGAGAACATTCCACGGGAAACCATGAAGAGATGCTGATAATGCTTGAAGGTGAAGGCAAGGTGATTGCGGAAAACGAGATGCACGAGGTAGGGAAAAATTCCGTGGTCTATATCCCGCCTTATGCTCTCCACAATTTAAGGGCCGGCAATGGGTCGCTGAGATACATCTATGTTGTCGCTCCGGTTTTCTTCGATACGGAAAGTATTGACTGGATCGGGATGTATAATCGGCTGGTAGCAAAAAGAATGCAGGTGATGCGTACTGACAGGACAGAAGACCAGTGGAAGGATCTGGCGGAGTATTACGATGAATGGTGCAGATTGACGAATTATCCCGGGAAGATACTGGACCACATAATGTCATTCCTGGATAGGGATTTCAGGATTCTGGAAATCGGACCCGGGACAGGGGCCTTCACCATTCCTGTTGCCGAGCATGTAAAAGAGGTCGTGGCCCTGGAGCCGTCAGGAGCCATGAGAAATGTACTTGAAAGGAAGATGAATGAGAAAGGCATCGACAACATCAGAATAATCAAATCCAGACTGGAAGAGGTTGATTCGGAAGAAATCGGTAAGTTCGATGTCGTACTGGCGGCATACAGCCTCGGGGTCAGAGATTTCAGGACTGCGATCGAAAAAATGAGTTCGCTTTCCGGAAAATACTGCATAATAATCGATGGAGATAGAACCATGAACGATGGGGTCAGGACTGCCGAGAGGATATTGAGAGAAAAACTCGGAATGGAAAGAAGGCCATATCTGCCCTATCTGTTCAAGGCGAATGCTCTGCGTCAGATGGGGATCCATGCGAATATCGAAATCGTGGACAGCAGAGCGGATGTTCCGTGGGAGCTGTATATAAGAGACAGGAAAAACAGATACAGAGCCAGATGGAGGGATGGGATTGAGGATGAGCTTCGGATTGAGCTCAAAGACCGGGGTTTACTGGTGAAAAAGGATGGAGAGACATATATCATGAGCGACGGGTGCCATGCAATGCTATGGTGGACGGGCCAGAACGTATGAAGACGGGTCGTATCATTCATAACCGGGTGGCGTCTCGTTTTCATTCCAATAGTAATAGGGGCTGACTGCCCTCTGAGAGGAACTTATGTCCTTGGACACGCCTGCCTGGTATGAGCCGTACTTTTCTTTTATCTGCTCCTCCACTGTCCTGCTTCTGGTAATTCCTTCTCTAACATGTTTCGCCTCTATGAATTCCGAGCCTTCCATAACCGCTATGTCTCCCGCGCTCCTCACCACTCCGCCCATTTCCCTGAGCCTCAGAGTGAGGGATTTCTTCGCTCCGTCTATCTCCCTGGCCCTTTTTCTGGCCTCCTTTATTATCTCCTCCACAGCCTCCTTCGTTGCATGAGGTATCCTTCTGTCCTTTGCAATCTCCTGTGCCACGAACTGAGCGATCTTCTCCCTGTTCTCCTCGCTGTCCTCCATATATGTGTTCACGAGTATCTCGTACCCCGAGCCTATTATCCTGGATCTGAGCGGAGAGAGAACGTTCGGAAGGTCCTGGATGTTGCACGCTCCGACGAATATGAAATCGCAGGGCACATTATCGACCTTCACGCTGGCACCCGCGCTCTGTGGGTTTCTTCCCACTATCGGAAAGAGCTTTTCCTGCATAGCTGTCAGTATGTATCTCTGCAGATGGCCCAGATGGGGAAGCTCGTCTATGAAGAGAACGCCCTGATGCGCCTCGTGGATTGCTCCTGCAATCACTCTCTCGTACGGTGGCGTACCAAGCTGGGGATGACTGCCGTAAGGGTCGTGGCGAACATCTCCGAGTAGTTCGGTCTCACTAGCTCCCGTGGCCAGAACAAATGGATTCCTGTCAAGTGGAACTATGACCTTATAGGGCCGGGATAGGCGTATCTGCCTCCGTTTTTTAAGTGCGTTCTCGTCCAGCATCCTTATCTTCTCTCCCGCGCTCTCGTAAACTATCACCCTCTCACCTTCCGGAGATGGTATTGTCCTCTCCACTCTTTTGGGTGTCGGAACGAGCTGGCTCATGGTGACCTCCACTATGCCGCCGAGCATGTCCCCGAAGGGATTGTCGCCGTACTTCTGAATGCCGGAGACCTTCGGCTTCCCGCATCTCGGACATATTCTCTCCTGAGGAGGGGAATATTCTCCGCAGTGGGAACACCGGTATCCGAGGTCATCCGCCACATCCGTGGGGACCCTGGTGGGATCGAGCATTTCGCCCTGAACCTCCTCCACCATCTTCTTTTCCCTCATGACATCCTCGGCCTTCTTTATTTCCACAAACGGTTTTTCCGGATACTCGGGATTGTGCACCGCTCTTATCTCTTCCGTTGGCCTGGGAAGATGGAAGGACAGAGCCTGAGCAATCATGGACTTTCCGGTTCCAGGCGGTCCGACAAGGAGCAGATGTCTGTGCTGTTTGGCAGCTATCTTGGCGATCTCCACAGCCTTATCCTGGCCTATAACCCTGCCCAGCGGGTCGTTCGGAATGTTCACCTCTGCCGTTGTCTCGAACTCGAGCATAGTTCCATGAGAGCGCTCCGGAGATATAAAGGATTCTTCGGTGTTGTAGCTCAAATAGCGACAAAACTTATATGATATGCCGCTGTGTTGGGGAAAAATATAGAGGTGATAAATTGTCAAGAAATATCGTTGTTTCACAGCTCAATGAGAAGCCCATCGAAAAGCAGCCTGCGGAAATGGTCGAAAGGAAGGGGATAGGCCATCCTGATTCCGTGGCTGACGGCATTGCCGAGAACATGAGCAGAGCGCTCTCAAGGATGTACAGGGAGCGATATGATAGAATACTTCATCATAACACGGATGAGACACAGATAGTCGGCGGGCAATCGCAGCCTAAGTTCGGCGGAGGGAATGTGCTGGAGCCGATATACATACTGCTGGTGGGGAGGGCGGTCACGAATGTCAACGGTGAAAGATTGCCCTACAGATCCACAGCATTGAAATCGGCGTATGCCTATTTGAAGGAGAATTTCAGGCACCTCGATGTGGACGAGGACATAACCATGGACTGCAAGATAGGACAGGGTTCGGTTGACCTCAGGGGAGTTTATGACACGCAAAGGCATCTGGCGAACGACACATCTTTCGGTGTGGGATATGCGCCTTTCAGCGAGACCGAGAGACTGGTCCTCGAGACCGAGAAATATATGAACGGAAAGCTGAAGCATGAGATACCCGCGCTGGGAGAGGATGTCAAGGTGATGGGAGCGAGAATAGGCGAGAGAATAAAGCTAACCGTGGCCGTCGCAATGGTGGACAGGCATGTTAACGATGCCGACGAGTACAGGAACATAAAGGAAGAGCTTTACAACAGGCTCATGGACCATGGGAAAAAGGTTACGGACAGGGATTTCGAGATATGCATAAATACCGCCGACGATTACGAAAAAGAGATATATTATCTGACGGTAACTGGTCTGAGCATGGAGAACGGGGATGACGGCTCGGTCGGAAGAGGTAACAGGGTCAACGGACTCATAACTCCGTACAGACCGATGTCCATGGAGGCCGCCGCCGGAAAGAATCCGGTGACACATGTCGGCAAGCTCTACAACCTGCTTTCAATGAAGATTGCGGAGGATATCGTAAAGGTTGCGGGCGGGGATGTCATCGAGGCGAGGGTGCGTCTGCTCTCCCAGATAGGAACGCCCATAGACGAACCTCTCCTCGCCAGCACGGAGTTGATAATGGCCGAAGGAGTTCCGCTGGAAAAGGTGAAGAGCGAGGCGGAGGGAATAGTTGACAACTGGCTATCCCGCATCTCCGAACTAACGGATATGATAGTCAAAGGAGAAATCACAGTCTTCTAACCCCTTTTCTTTTAATGGGCATCGTGGAGCGAAGAAGTAAAATACGGAGTGCTATTGATGAGCATGAAGGTTCTGTACGGGACTTCCTCACCAAAGCTCGGAGTCAGAGTGGCGGACGCCCTCGACAAGAATGCTTTTGCGGTGGAGCACAGGACGTTTCCGGACGGAGAGCAGTATGTGAGGATACCTACGGATATCAAAGGAGAAGATGTTATATTCATCCAGTCCACGAGCTCGGATTCCGCCATCCTGGAGACATTCTTCGTTCTGGATGCTCTTCGGGAGAACGGTGCGGGAAGAATAACGCTTGTAATCCCGTATTTCGGATACGGAAGGCAGGATAAGGTTTTCGTTGAAGGGGAAGCGGTCAGTTCGAGGACGATTATGAGGATTCTCGGCAATCTTTCGGACTCGCTCATAACCGTGGATATCCACGCACCCCATGTCTTCGAGTGGTATGGAAAAAAGGCCGGTAACATCATCCCGTACAGGTCAATAGCGAAAAAGCTTGGTGAAATGGGTGTGGATTTCATCCTTTCTCCAGATACAGGAGCCCTCCACCGCGCAAGGTCGGTGGCGGATATCATGGGCGTTCCTTTCGATCACCTCGACAAGACCCGCCTTTCTGGAACAGAGGTTGAGATGGCGGAGAAAAGCCTGGATGTGAACGGAAAGAGGGTTGCGATCGTGGACGACATAATATCCACGGGCGGCACCATAGCTAGAGCTTCGGATATGCTCAAGCGCTCCGGAGCCGAAAAGGTTTATGCGGTATGCACCCACGGCCTTTTCATAGGACCTGCCATAGAACGACTGACAAAGGCCACTGACGGTTTCATGTCCACAGATACCATAGAATCTGAGTACAGTAAAATAAGTGTGGCGAAGGAGATTGCGGAAGCAATAAAGAGGAGCGGAAATCGAAATCTCTAGGCGGCGGCTAACGTTTGGCGGGTATCGGAAGTTCCAATCTGCTTTTAGAATTTATGTGCATAGCATCGACCACAGCATTTCTTATATTTCTTGCCGCTACCGCAGGGGCAAGGATCATTTCTTCCTACCTTATATTTTTTAGATTTGGTCTTGGTTCCGGTTTTACGTTTATCTCTTTTTAACTTTGCAAGTTGCTGCATGTTATAAAGTGCTATGAATTCCTGCATCTCCTCCTCATTAGTTATATCAACTCCCGCATCCATTGCAGCCATGGCAAATGATTTTGCTATTCCCCAATTTCTTGGATCTCTTGCATTTTTAACAATTTGTCTATCAATCTTTTTAACCCTTCTTATAAGACGTGAAGCATTTTTTAAAATGTTCTTTTCACTTAAAAATGCAAAGAATGCGGATAGTACAGGTGCAATGGATTCAAAATAACTGTCATTTGCACTAATTTTTCTTGGCAAAGTATATAAACAGCATTCTTCAAGTGTATCTTCATCCCACTTTTCCGGGAGCAATTCATGGTAAGAATACATATATTCTGTGAAAGACATGAGAACAAATTCTGATTCTTGTTTTTGCTCTTCAGTTAACTCTTCAAAATATTTGCTTTTAGAGAATGCAATGCCCCATTCGTAGGCCTTATCAAGAATTTCTTCCAGTTTTTCATCTGAATATTCTTCTACCATTCTATCACCTCACGATTTTTAGTAAGGAATTTCCGATAACGTTTGGCGGGTATCTGAAGTGCCTTCGCTCATCACACCACTGAATAATTTCACAGTTATAAACTTACCGAAGCCAGATACCCGCTTGTTAGGCGACGTGACAGAGGCATATTTCATGTAATCACCCTATTTATTACGAATGTTAAAAGCATAATTATCAACTCAGCCCCAAAAGAGATGATATTCTTCAATAGAAGTCCCTTGTTGTCTAGTGGGAGATAATATGGACTTCCTTTTGTGGTATATAAAAATAACACATACGCTTTTTTATATATTTCTTCTGTATCAAAAGATTTTGGTTTAAGCATAGTTGTGACTACGCTGATAACCGACTTCATTATAATGTTTCTAATGGTTATCATTATAAATATACTAACAATTACAAATGGTAACAAAATAGTAATAAGATAAATGTATGATAAAACATCCATATTTAAAAAAAGAACCTTAATAAAAAATGCTATAATTAAGCTACTAGTTAATAAAAAAGAAATAACGAATAAATTATCCATCGCAGAAATAATTGTCTTTATTTTAATGAAATTTTCAAACAATTTAGGGGTTATACTTCTGTTCTCAATATTTCCAATATTTTTTGCAATATAGTATGCATTATAGAGTATAGTTACTGCTGTATTTATCATAAAAAAGAATAATGGTATTCCAAATAAAAACATTAAGGAGTAATGTAAAATCACTGCGTTTTTCCCATAAACAGATAACCAAAATCCACTATTTAAACCAAAATTTAGATCATATATAAATAAACACAATGCAATTATGTTGAAGATTATGAATAAACCAAATAGCCCTTTTTTATATTTTTTCGGAAGATTCAAACCCATTAAACTTAAGTCTTTTAGTTTTTTATATTCTTTCATAATAATTAAAGGAGAAATAACTACAAACAAAATCATCCATACACTCCAAACAAGCTCATATACGATTTCCATACCACTGGGCCAATTACCGATAAAGAGTGTGAGATGGTATAAGGACAAATATATTGTTATAAACAGTATTGTTTTTTGTTTGTCTGAATATATTTTTGTTAAAAAATTGCAAATTTTTATAGGCAAGTTAGATAATATACCACTACTAGTCATATTTTTCCACTCCTAACGGCTCCAGCATAAAAGAAGTTTTTGCGAAGCAAAAATTTGGGTGAGCAGTAGCGAATCTTTTATGCTGTGTTAGGTGAAGTAATTTTTTACATACCATTTTAATCTCTCTGCTGGATAATTTGTTTTATTGCATCATACGCAGGTTTCTGTGTAAAATCTTCGTATAAAATTCCAGTATTCTCAGTCATTCCACTTCCATCTCTGAAATAGAATATACAGAAACCGTCAAATTCATTCTTGTTCGCAAGGTCAATTGAGTATAGAAAATAATCCCTCTGCTCATTTTCATCATTAAAATCAAGCAAATTAGTCTCGCCAACCCATATTTTCCCATGCCAATTGTAATTTTTGCGAAATTCCACAATAGTTGAGACCTCATCTTCTAATTCACTATAACTGTATGGGTCTATCCCAAGAATGTCTATCTTTTCATAATTGTCCTGCATGATGGCTCTGATATAATCTATACTGTTTGGAGTAGATTTTCTTCTTGCTATCTCATCAAGAACAATTTTTGTATCCGGTGAAATATTCTTAATTGAATCTGCGATAACCTTTGTGAATTGTACCCATTCTTCAATGCTCCTTACAGAATTCACCTGATTGCCCAAATTGAAGCGCAATTCCGGCATTATCATCATGTAATCAGGATGATATCTCTCAGCTAAATATGTTGCCTCACTTTCGTACATATCTTTAAATTCATCCCAATTTGCCTTTCCTGCACCACCTTAAGGGTAATTCAACATATCCCAAAATGAAGCAGGTAGCCAAGATTCCATCCCGTAAACGCCGATGTATATTTTAAGCCCTCTTGAGCGGGCATAGTTGACAATACTATCAATCTTATTTATTTCGTCAGGATATTGAAGGGTTTCATTCCTTATATCAATCCTTACAAAATCTACTCCTAACTCTTTTGCTTTATCAACCTCTTTGAGAGAGTTTTCCAAGTTAATTGGTCCATAAGGCAGATTCGGCGCATGATAACAGGCATCATTTATTGTTATACCAAAGGTCATAGAAGTATGAATATCATTGATATCTGGCATTGTAGGAGGGTTGTTAATACATCCGATTAGCAACAGGGATGAAATGACAATCAGCACAACCCCAAAGATGATTATTTTTTTACTACTCATCGTTTCACCTCCTTGTAAATTATTTCGCCTAACGTTCCGGGGATATGTGAAGTTTCGCCGTAAGGCGAAATTTGAGCGGGCGTAAGCGAGCCACATATCCGCCTGTTAGGCGTGGGCGATAGCTCCGAAGTGAGCGAAAGCGAACGGAGAGTCGGGGGCGACGGGCACGTTTTAATCCCCATTCTTGTCAAATGAAAGTAAATCTATTGTTTCTTCTGCTATGGGCTCCCAAATGGTTGGGATCCTTATTTTACCTTCATAGTTACTTAATATATCTACATTTCCAATCCTAGACACAAACCATTTTTTCATATCTTTTGTAATAAACAAAAAATAATCTAAATCTTCAAGATCTAATTTTTTAAGAATGTCTGATGTATATCTTTTGTTAAGCCAGAAACCTACTCCAATATTAACAATCGAATTTATAGCATCTGACTCAAAGCGTTCAAAAAAAGATTTTAATCCTTTCTTATAATTGTCATTTAATTTATAATTTTTCAGCTCCTTTATTTCGTTATTTATAGCTTTTAGTGATAATGCACCTTTATTTGCTTGTAATGTTGACATATTTCGTATGAGTGAAAAAGCGATAACATCTACATATTTTCTAGGCTGTCTTCGCCCACTCCCCGCCATTATCAAAATAACTCTATCACCTTGTGCACCCGGATAGCTGGCAGCCAGAATTTTATAACCTTGCGGTTTTAATACATTATGTATAGTTACATATGTTACTATATCTTCATCTAACACTGTAATTTTTCTCAAAGATGTTGCCCTCCGTGTATTCTCATAATGACCATGAAAATCAGTATCTTTATTCCAGCTAAATACTACTCTTTTGTTTACGTCTGTATCTTCTATGTAAAACTCTTTAGAGAATTTAAATATAGTTTTAAGAGGTTTAGTTAACTTGTCCCAAAATTTATTAATAAATTCAGACACCTCCAGATACATTGTCGTATTATTTTGCTTCACTATGTTCTGCTTGAAATCCTCAAAATTTACGATTTTGTAAAGTCCTGACCCTAAATAGAACGCACGTAGAAAATATTCAGATCTTTGTAATCCTGTATTCTCAATTATATTTCGTATATCATTTTCTTTAGGTATGTCTTTATACCACGCGTCATTATCGGCATTGAATACCATCTTACTAATGGCGTTTCCATTAAAAAGGATAGAATAGAACACCAGCATACCACGTTCTGGATCCATAGCATGTCCAAAGCGGTTTATTTTTACTTCTATAGTATCATCCCACACGTTCAATCTAGATGTGTTTAATTTAATTATAGTATGGATTTCTTCAGAAAGTTTTTTCAATTCCTCAAACCATTCCTCTACTTTTTCTTTTGTTTTTTCTTTTAAAAGATCTAAATCTATTTGACCATCCTCCCAGTTTAAACTCATAAAAATTATTTCTAAAACGTTTTCAAAACCAGTGGAATCTTTGGGACACGAAAGATACTCATCATCAACTTCAACAATGCTGCCGTTTGCTTTCCAATCCACATGGAAATGCATGATATCATATATTTTATGCATTAGAGCAAAAGGTATCTTATAATTGAAATCTGTTTTTCCTCCGTGTTCTGCTTCGGACATCTTCGATCTTGGGGATATTTTAATGAAAACAACATTATTTTCAGCAGCTGCAACCATACCATCAAATCGCTGTAATTCGTGATCTTCTGTAAATACAGCAGTAGAAAATTCAACCATAAATAAGGGCACTTCAATATTCGTTGTATAGACTAAAGAAACTAAGATATCCGGATTCTTCCATTCTAAAATCTTTTGTATGTTGGTCGAATATAAATCATATCTTTTTTTGAGTTTCACAAGTTTAATTGTTGGTAAAGGATCGAAGCCAAGTTTTTCTAATACACTCTCGATAGACGGTTTAACATAATGATTCGCTTGCTCTAAGCATTCAAAGTATATTCTTATCTCTTTTATTTTCATTTTTATTCCTCCTTTGCATTTTTTAGTATTATGATATGTTCTTTCTTACCTTTAATTCTGAAGGATTTATTGAAAAGTCTGCTAATATCGTCTAAATCATAAGATATGTGTTGTACTACTTCAAATCCTGTAGAAACTGCTATGTCTTTTATAATTTCATACCCATCATATTTCACACCGCGAATAATGGAATCACCTACAATTATCGCAAAGTAATGTTCTGGTTTTAATATGTTTGCAAAATTGCGGAAGGATTGTTTCATAGAGTGCAAATATGTCTCAATATTCTCTTTTTTGCTTGAATGCCTATGTCTTGAACCGATTTCTTTTTCTTGAACCGCTTTATAATCAAATCCTAAAACAACCATCCTTAGCTTATGATATAAGTAATAATCATATGTATTTGGATATGGAGGTGATGTTACTATGAAATCGACAAAATTTTCTGGAATAAAATTAATAAATCTGCTATCTTGTTGGTAAATTTTAGCATAAACCTCTTCTGAAATCGAAGAGGAGAACTCTTTCATTCGTTTAATCATATCTTTAACTTTATCTTCAAATAATATGAATACATCAGCAGGCCTCACTTTTTTATCAATTGCAGCATACCGAGTTTCGCTTTCTTGATTTGAAATTTTTACTATTATCGAAGATAGAGCGACAAGCAAAAAATCGCGCACATCTTTATCTTCAATAGTATCTATATTATATTTAATATGTAATATAGTGTTAAGAACATTTTTCTTAAACCAATGAAATTTATTAGGAAAGTTCAATGTGTTTGTTAAGTCTGGAAGAGTTAATTCATTTTTATCTATGTATTGAATATGATTATTCTTCTGGGAGTTCATCAAAAGAGCATTCCTGACATGT
Source organism: archaeon (assembly GCA_024277315.1). Classification (GTDB taxonomy): domain Archaea; phylum Thermoplasmatota; class Thermoplasmata; order WALJ01; family WALJ01; genus WALJ01. The sequence goes on from JAJRVK010000098.1 coordinate 17,102, forward strand.
TCCAATTCTTTAAGGAATAGCATAGCGGTTAATGTTTGTTCATTATTGAGAGGGGTTGTCTTTACTTTGCTTACTAAAGCACCGATCGGATTTATTTCTATACCTATACCATTTCTGCTTAGTAAAAGAGCTTCTACAATAGCAGTGCCACTCCCACAGAAAGGGTCCATTACAGTGTCATATGGATTTGTGAATTTTTTTATTAAATACCTCGGCAATTGAGGTATAAATTTAGCTGCGTATGGATGGTAGTTGTGTACTAGATAATTCGTATTATTCACATTGAGAATAGTACTCAGAATCTCATTTTTTTCCATCCTCATTTTTTATCCCTCTTTAATTGGGGTTTTCTTAGCACTACTAAAAACGTATGATTAATATTCACATAGAAAACACTGGGATATCCTAACACAACAAGCTTTCTTTGAGCGTTCTGATCCCATATAATAAGATCATGCCATATAAATCCGGCTTTTTCTCCAACATTTGCTATATCGACATGAAGAGGGATTAATGGTTTACCATTTTGAGGATCTCTGTGATCTTTAACAACCCATATGTTGTAACCACCGGGTTTTGTTACTTGGAATATTTTTTTCATAAGTGCTTCTATTTCTTTCAGATAATCGTCGTATTCTAAATTGCCAAAATCTCTTGAATCATCGCCATATGGTTTCACAACAGAACGGTTAGCCTTAACTAAAAGTGATTCTTTGTGTGTCTCCCTACGATCTTTAACTGAGCGATGGATGAAGTTAGCATAAGGTGGAGAAGTAAAAGTTAATTGTATGGTTTCTTCAGGCACATATCTAAGAAGATTTCTGCAGTCTTCGTTATAAATTTTTATATTTGGATTAAAGTCTGTTAATGGCAGTTTTTCTTGTGACAGCAAATCTTTTGTAATATCATAAAATTTTTTATATACTTCAAATCCATACCCATTTCTTCCCAGATTTTTTGCTGCTACTAAGGTAGTTCCCACACCTAAAAAAGGATCGAGTACTGTATCTCCTATTTTAGAGTAAATTTTTATGGCTCTTTCCGCTAAAGCAACGGAAAAAGTCGCACCGTGTTCTATATGATACCATTCTCTGGGAGAACTTACATCATTCCATACACTTTTGCTAAGCGAAGCCCATTCACTTGCAGTGAGGCCATTAAACGATCTTACCATCTTCTTGTTCTTATTTTCACTCATGGTTAGTCCCACATCCTTTCATCTATATTATGTTTTAGCCCGTCGCCCCCGATTACGCCTAACTTCGGTATATCCGCAGTATTGCGCATATACTTCCGATTTGGAGTGATATCTGCATTATTTCGTATATCTTTCCTTTGGATATTCATTCTTTTTATCTCCTTTTCCTTTCTTCGGGGGTTTCCGATAGCATCTTATTTTCCGAGCGCTCTCACGCTCAGCACCACCATTATCTCCTTTTAACTTTTTCGCTCTATTTTTCATGAGGAGTCAGAGCTCTTTCACCTGTACGCCTTCCCCCTGTGGGCTATCCTTAGAATAAGTACGCATTCTTCCGTCTTTGCAAATACCGCCAGGTAATCCTCTATCCTGTATCTGTAAAGCCCTCTGAATTTCCCTGTGAGAGGGGCGCCTCTGTCGGGGTCCTGCTCAAGTTCGCTCTCTATCTGTTCGAGGATTCGCCCCGCAATCTTCTTATCCAGCTTCTTCAGGTCCCTCGCCACGGAGGATTTGTACTCTATCTTACAGCCCAAGTCGTTCCCTCATTTCCTCCGCCGATATAACCCCGTCATCCTTGTCTCTCAGTCTTTCGAGGGCTACGAGGTAATCTGCGTATTCATCCAGATATTCTTCGAGCGCCTTTTTAACGATATATGTCTTGGGCCGGTCCAGAAGGCGGGCTAAGTCTTCAAGTTCGTCGGCTATATCTTCGGGCAGTCTTACGGACAGGGTCACGGACATGGTATCACATGTAATACAATGCATTACTAGTATATCAATGTATCGCACACCCCGAACTCTCCTGCCGTCTTGCACATCCCACGCCTTCATCACCTAAATGACGGCCAAAATGACAACTGAAACGGCAACCATTTATTTAACCGCCCTTTTTCCTCACCGTGTTCCTCATAATCGACAGCTATGTTGATGAGCCTGCATCTCTGGGAGTACCTCCCTACATATCTCAGTATCCCAGATATCTCCGGGGAGCGCTCTCCTCCCTTGAAGAGGATGTGAGATACGTAACGATAGACCAGTACAGGAAAGGCGAAGGGTCAGAGCCCCTCAGGGATGCAGAATATGTGGCTGTCATAGGCGGTGCCATAGTTCCCGGCAGATACATGAGAGGGCTTCCGGCATCGATGAATGAATTGAGGGAAATCGCAGTTAATGCAAAAGGTACCACAATCCTGGGCGGGCCTGTTGCCAGATTTTCAAAGGAAGCGGGTGCTCTGGGATACGATTATGTTGCGAAGCTTGATGCAGAAGCCAGCGTTTTCGATCTTCTCGAAAAGGGGAGATTCACTCAGAGGAATCGAACATATGAAGAATGGCTGGAATGGTCGGTCAAAGGTGCGGAACTGGTCAGGCATCACCCGGATTTTCCTCACTATGTCATAGCCGAGATAGAGAGCTTTCGGGGATGTCCCAGATATTTCACAGGCGGATGCTCGTTCTGCATAGAACCAATGTATGGTAAGCCCTCCTTCAGACATCCTGAGAACATCATAGCAGAGATAAAGGCCATGTACGACCTTGGCCTCAGGAATTTCAGAATCGGAGCGCAGACCGACATATTTTCATACATGGCCGAAGGCATGGGAAAATACGAGGCTCCGGAACCGAATGTGGATGCGATAGAGGAATTTTTTACCGGCATATGGGAGTGCTGCCCTGAGATAAAGGTCCTGCACCTGGACAATGCGAATCCGGCCACGATAGCACGGCAT
>JAJRVK010000099.1 GCA_024277315.1 archaeon
AATCGTCGATATACAGGATTTTAGAGCTTGTGGAGAGCGCACGTAGCAGAAAGTCTGAGACAGAGCAGTTCATAACAAAGTTCGCCAGATACTACACCCCTGCGGTCGTTCTCGGCGCTCTCGGGGTTGCGACAATTCTGCCCCTCCTCATCCCGGGAGCAGTCTTTTCGGAGTGGATATACCGTGCTCTCGTTCTTCTGGTGATATCCTGTCCATGCGCTCTCGTAATAAGCATACCTCTCGGCTACTTCGGTGGCGTAGGAAGGGCATCACGCAGAGGCATACTTGTCAAGGGCTCGAAGTATCTGGACGCTCTGGCCGAGCTGGACACAGTTGTGTTCGACAAAACGGGCACGCTGACAAAGGGTGTGTTCAGGGTGACGAAGATAGTGCCGGATAACGGTTTTACACGGGAAGAGGTACTGGCCATAGCTGCAGCGGCCGAATCCGGCTCCACCCACCCGATAGCTAGGTCCATAATCGAGGCATACGGAAAGGAGATTGACCCTGAGACCTTGAAGGAATATCGGGAGATATCCGGCCACGGGATAATGGCAAGGATAGACGAAAGAGATGTCATTATGGGAAACGACCGGCTACTGCATCTCAGGAGGATAGAGCACGGAGGCTGCAATGTCAGGGGCACGGTGGTGCATCTGGCTGTGGACGGAAGATATGCGGGATACATTGTGATATCCGATGAGATGAAGGATGATGCGGGGAAGGCAATAGAGGAGCTCAGGGCCATGGGGATAAGGACCGTGATGCTGACCGGAGACAGCGAGGTGGTTGCCGGGAATGTAGCCCGGGAGCTTGGAATAGATACATATTTCGCTGGCCTCCTTCCCGAGGAAAAGCTGGAGATACTGGAAAAGATGAGGGAGAAATCGGGAAAACTTGCCTTTGTCGGAGACGGGATAAACGATGCGCCCGTAATCGCAAGGGCCGATGTCGGCATAGCCATGGGAGGCCTCGGCTCCGAGGCGGCTATAGAGACAGCGGATGTTGTCATAATGACCGATGCGCCATCGAAGGTTCCCGAGGCTGTGAGGACAGGCAGGAGGACAAGGCACATAGTCTGGGAGAACATAGGCTTCTCGATGGGAGTCAAGGGAATCTTCATAGCTCTAGGGGTGCTTGGAATTGCGACCATGTGGGAAGCGGTATTTGCGGATGTAGGTGTGGCGCTCATAGCAGTGTTCAATGCGTTGAGGATTCTGAGGTGATATGTTAGAAATTAACATAAAGTCTTCATTTTCAGGATATGCTGTGGTATCCCATGAAAATGGAATGAAATGGTTTTATTCCTGTCCATAATCCGTATCCTGCTCTGCGCTGTCTTCCTGAATGGACAGGTCCTGGACCGATACTGCATTGTTCTTCCGCCTTTCCTCTTTCTTCTCCGTTCCTGCGGACATCTTTCTTATCGATATGGCGAGGAGCCCCGTCATCACCAGCAACAGCAGGGCGATAAGATATATGCCTGCGGTCATCAGGTCGATCTCTGTCCTGCCCATCTCCTGCTGGAATGTGCTGCTTCCGGTTTCCTTCCCTGCATACTTTCCTGTCCTTCAGTGAGATGCGTCTTTGGTCTTCGATTCTTCTTTAACACAGGAATCTCACCTGTATCTCTGTATTCCTTAAGAAGCTGCTGAACTATTCTCTGGCTTATTCCATAGATTTCAGCAGCTTCTCCTGTACTGAAATCTTTTAATTCAGCACAGTGTCTTACTATCCAGCGTATCTTTTTCTGGTTCAGCTTTGTCACATCAGGGAGAGCCTGCGCTCCCTTTAAGTTTTTGCGAAACGAGTAACGATAGTTGCGAGTTTGCCCTCTGGAAAGAGGGTGAAATAATTTCCGTACTCCACATTCTTTTTGATAAGGCACAAAGTTTAAACATCAGTATCCGATACAGGTGAGGTGAAAATTATGGTCGACATCTCGAAACTGCTCTCAAGAAGAACCGGTCGCATGAAAGCATCGGAGATAAGGGAACTCCTGAAATATGCCAGTGTGGAAGGTGTCATTTCATTTGGCGGAGGTCTCCCCAATCCGGAAACGTTCCCGGTAAAAGGTCTAAATGAAATAGTGAGCAAAGTTCTTCTTGAAAAGGGCAAAAAGGCACTTCAATATGGGACGACCGAAGGGGCGGAATCGTTGAGAGAGGCCATTGCCAGAAGGATGGTTGAAAAGAGAGGAATGAAAATAGACAAAAACAACGTAACGATAACAAGCGGTTCACAGCAAGCACTGGACCTATTGGCCAAGCTTTTCCTCGAACCGGGAAAGACTGCTGTCGTTGAGGCCCCGACGTATCTCGCGGCTCTGAGCGCGTTCAGACCTTATGAGGGGGAGATGGTGGGTATATCCATGGATGATGAGGGAATGGATACACATCTTCTTGAAGAAACGATGAAAAAACTAAGAGAAGAAGGCAGAAAAGTACCTTTTATATATACCATACCGACATTTCAGAACCCGTCTGGAGTAACCATGAGTCTGGATAGGAGAAAACATCTTCTCGAAATAGCGGCCTACTTCGATGTCCTCGTGATTGAAGATGATCCCTATGGAGAGCTGAGATATGCAGGAGAAGACATTCCCACCCTTAAACAGCTGGATGAAGATGGGAGGGTAATTTATTTCGGGACCGTTTCCAAGATACTCGCTCCCGGTCTGAGAACTGGCTGGGTGGTAGCGGACAAGGACATAATAGGAAAATTCGTCGTGGCAAAGCAGGCGACGGACCTGTGCACGAACACTCTCGCACAGCACATAATAGCGGAGGCGTTCGATTCCGGTCTTGTGGAGAGGCACATCCCAGAGATAAAGAAGCTTTATGCACATAAGAGGGACCTGATGCTGGACATGCTTGATGAGAAGATGCCGGAAGGAACGAGCTGGACAAGACCAGAAGGAGGGATGTTCCTGTGGGTAAGGGTCCCCGCACATATTGATACCATGAAGATGTTTCCGAAGGCCATAGAAAATGGCATTGCATATGTCATAGGTGAGGCTTTCTATCCGGATAGGAGCGTGAAGAATGCCATGCGCCTGAACTTCACCTATTCCTCCGATGAGGAGATAAAGGAAGGTGTCGAGAGACTAGCGAAGACAATAAAGGAATTTCTGTGACATGCAGTTTTTCTCTCTCATACCCGTTCTCATAATCCTTTTATTTCTGACCTATATTACCATAACAAATAGAAGGGCAGTCATTTGTCTGGTTCTGGCAAATGTAATGATATTTTCTTTTTTTATTCTGAGCTTCCGCATTATGGAACATGAACAATCCATTAATACGCTTATCGATCTGATGTTCTTTCCGTCCGATATATTTGGCTACAGATTTTATACAACCGTAACTTCAGCATTTCTTCATATAGATCCCATGCATATTCTGATGAATCTTATCTTTCTATTCCTCCTGGGATTTCCTCTGGAAATCAAGGCCGGTTCCAGAAAGGTCGTTATCGTCTATCTTATATCTGCAGTCGGGGCATCGTTCCTTTATGCCGTTCTTTCATATCCCAACAACACTCCTGCACTGGGTGCGTCTGGAGCCATAGCCGGGCTCATGGGAGCTCTTGTTGCTCTGTACCCGAAGGATGAGATTCCGATGTTTCTCGGCCCCATATTTCTGTTGAGAACTCCCGTATATCTGGCGGCGATGATATTCATTATCACCGAAACCGCTTATGCCTTTGCCTCCACTGGAGACAATGTAGCGCGTACGGCGCATATAGGGGGTATTATGACGGGGATGGTAGTGGGCGCCGCTCTCTCAAGATTTGCATTCAAGCTCAAAGTGCACACCAAAAGATACGGAGTCCTCGAGGTACTGGCCAATACGCATGAATTGAAACGGATGCTCGATAGAATAAAAGAGGAGGACAACGAAGAGGTTGCTAGGGCATGGGCAGAGGAATTTATAAAAGAGGCAAGGTGCCCGCTGTGCGGAAGAGATCTCCGACTTGAAAAGGACGAGGTCGGGTGCGATTGTGGATATAGGATAAAACTGAAATCCAGAGAGTGAGAAAATCTTATATAGAAGAACAAACATAGGTGAAATATAGAATCAGGAGGCAATAACATGAAAAGAAGAAGGAGAAACTGGCCGTTCGATTCGCCCTTCGATGATATCTTTGACTGGGATATCGAAGAAGAGTTCGAGAGAATGAGAAGGATGATGGATGTTATGATGCAGAGGGCGATGGAAGGAGATTTGCGCACCGGAGAGCCGATTGTCTATGGATTCAGTATGAAGGTCGGTCCGGATGGAAAACCCATAATACAGCAGTTCGGCAACACGATGCCGAGAAGACTGGGAGAAGCAAAGGAAACTTCCGAGGGTTTCGCCAGGGAACCTCTCACCGACATCATGGAATCCGAGGACAGCATAACGATAACAGCGGAACTTCCCGGTGTTAGCAAGGAGGATATAGACCTGACGGTCAGCAGGGATAAAGTCACGATAAAGGTGGATACCGCATCCAGGAAGTATTACAAGGAGATACCGCTGAGCGCGGAGATAGACGAGACGGATGTCAGGGCAACATACAACAACGGCGTGCTGGACATAACTCTGAAGAAACTGGAGAAAAGCAAGCCAGAGGGAAAGAAGATAAAGATAGAGTAAGGTGATAGATTGTCCGAAGATTCCACCGCCTCATCTACGGAAAAAACAGGGAAAAAAAGGAAGTCGAAGAAAGACATCGAGATAGAGAATCTGAAAAAAGAGCTTGAAGCGGTTAAAGCGGAATCAGAGGAATTGAAGGAGCTGGTACAGAGATTACAGGCAGACTTCGATAACTATCGCAAGAGGGTGCAGAGGGAGAATGAACTCAGAGAAAAGTACGGCTGCGAGAAGCTCATTGTTAGGATGCTGGATGTCATAGATACCCTTGAAAGGGCAATAGCCCACGAAAAAGGGGATTTCAGAACAGGGCTCGAAATGATAAAGGCGCAGATAGAGAGCATACTCTCAGACTTCGGTGTCGAGGCCTTCGATTCCGTCGGAAAAGACTTCGACCCGAATCTCCATGAGGCAATAGCCGCGGGAGAAGGAGAGGAGAACACTGTCGTAGAGGAATATCAGAAAGGGTACAGGCTTTATGACAAGGTGATAAGGCACGCAAAGGTGAAAGTAGGAAGGAGGTAGTGATATGGGAAAGATACTCGGAATAGACCTCGGAACGACCAATTCGTGCATGGCTGTTATGGAAGGGGGACAGGCGACCGTCATACCCAATGCGGAGGGTGGAAGAACCACACCTTCCGTTGTGGCATTCACGAAGGACGGAGAAATTCTCGTGGGCGAGGCTGCGAAGAGACAGGCGGTTGCCAACCCTGACAGGACCATAATCTCAATAAAAAGGAAGATGGGTACGAATCACAGGGTGAAGATAGACGATAAGGAATACACTCCGGAGGAGATATCAGCGTTCATACTAAGGAAACTCAAAGAGGATGCGGAAGCCTATCTCGGGGAGAAGATAAGCGATGCCGTTATAACGGTGCCTGCATACTTCAACGACAACCAGAGGCAGGCCACGAAGAATGCCGGAAAGATTGCGGGATTAAATGTAAGAAGGATAATAAACGAGCCCACCGCATCATCCCTCGCATACGGGCTGGATAAGGCCGAAGGCGAGAAGATACTGGTGTATGATCTCGGGGGCGGAACTTTTGATGTTTCAATCCTCGAAGTCGGAGACGGTGTCTTCGAAGTGCTGGCCACAAGCGGAGATACACATCTGGGAGGAGACGACTGGGACCAGAGAATAATAGATTACCTGGTCGAGGAGTTCAGAAAGGATACCGGAATAGACCTCACGAAGGACCCCATGGCCATGCAGAGACTGAAAGAAGCATCTGAAAAGGCGAAAAAGGAGCTCTCCGGCCTGATGCAAACCAACATCAACCTGCCGTACATCGCTGCGGACTCCTCCGGCCCGAAGCATCTGAATGTCATCCTCACTAGAGCTAAGTTCCAGGAGATGACCAAGGACCTCCTCGAAAGGACCGTCCCGTCCATAGAACAGGCCCTGAAGGATGCGAAGCTGAAAAAAGAGGATATAAGCAAGGTTATCCTCGTGGGCGGTTCGACCAGAATGCCCGCTGTCCAGGAACTCGTTAAAGATTACTTTGGAAAGGAACCCTACAAGAACATAAATCCCGACGAATGTGTTGCCATGGGGGCGGCAATACAGGGCGGAGTTCTCTCGGGAGAGGTAAAGAACATACTGCTCCTGGATGTCACGCCGCTTACACTGGGAATAGAGACTCTCGGCGGTGTCATGACCCCGATGATTTCCAGAAACACAACGATACCTGCGGAAAAGACCCAGACATTCTCAACGGCCGCTGACAATCAGACACAGGTAGAGATACATGTTCTGCAGGGCGAGAGGCCGATGGCAAAGGACAACATATCGCTTGGAAGATTTATTCTTGACGGGATTCCGCCGGCACCGAGAGGAATACCTCAGATAGAGGTGACTTTCAAGATAAATGCCGATGGCATACTCGAGGTGAAGGCAAAGGACAAGGGTACGGGAAAGGAGCAAAAGATAACCATAGCTGCATCTACAAACCTCAGCGAGGAGGAGATACAGCAGAAGATAAAGGAGGCCGAGAAGTACGCCGAGGAAGACAGGAAGAGAAAAGAGCGCATAGAGGCTGTTAACACGGCGGATGCCGCCATATATACCGCAGAAAAAACCATGAAGGAACTGGGCGAAAAGATGACGGATGATGAAAAGAAAGAGATAGAGGCCAAGATAAAGGCGCTCCGCGAACTTATGGCAGACGAGAAGAAGAGCGCAGAGGAGATAAAGAAGGCCACGGAGGACCTCACACAGGCGTTCTATGGGGTCTCCACCAGAATATATCAGCAGCAGGCACAGCAACAGCAGAGCGGTCGGGAAGAACAGAAGAGCGCCGGTGAGCAGAAAGAGGATGTGGTGGATGCGGAATACAGGGTGAATGAGGAGAAATAATGGAAAAAAGGGATTACTATGAGATTCTCGGCCTGAGCAAGGATGCCACCAAGGACGAGATAAAGAGAGCATACAGAAAGCTCGCCAAGAAGTGGCATCCCGACATGAACCCGGACAACAGAGAAGAAGCAGAGGAGAAGTTCAAGGAGATATCGGAAGCTTATGCCGTTCTATCCGATGATGAGAAGCGCAGACTCTACGACCAGTACGGACATGCGGGAATAGACGGTAGGTTCTCTCAGGAGGACATATTCAGAGGCGTGGATTTCGACGATATATTCCGTTCATTCGGTTTCGCTTTCAACGATATCTTCGATATGTTCTTCGGAGGCGGAAGAAGAGAATACAGAAACAGAGGAGATGACCTGAGATACGATCTGGAAATTGACCTGAAAGATGCGATGTTCGGTGCTGAAAAAGAGATAATCATTCCGAGATATAAAAAATGTGAGAAATGCGGCGGAACGGGCTCTGCGGACGGAATTACCGGAACATGCCCGAACTGTCATGGCACCGGTCATGTGCAGAACGTGCGCTCCAACGGGTTCATGAGATTCGTAACGACAACCGTCTGCCAGAGATGTCGCGGAACAGGCAGAGTTATAGAAAAGCCATGCTATAAATGTCATGGATCGGGTAGAACGAGGGTCAAGGAGAGAATCACTGTTGACATTCCGAAGGGAGCCTATGAAGGACTTAGACTCCGATTGCCCGGCATGGGAGAAGCAGGAGAAAACGGAGCGCCTCCCGGTGACCTGTATGTGGTCATACATCTGAAAAAACATCCCGATTTCGAGGTCGACGGCCTTAACCTCGTCCATGAAGAGAAAATATCGTTTCCGAAAGCGGCTCTCGGAGGCGAGGTAGAGATTTCAACACTGGATGAAAGGGTCACTCTGAGAATACCTCCTGGGACTCAACCGGGAACCATGTTCAGAATCGGAGGAAAGGGATTGCCGGATATAAGGACCGGAAAAAGGGGAGATTTGTACGTTAAGATAGATATAGAGGTTCCGAAGCACCTTACCCAGAGGCAGAAAGAGCTCCTCCGTGAATTCGAGGGTATAAAACAGGACAGAAGGTCATTCTTCAGGAAAAAATGAGCTCCAGCATTTTTCCCATTTCTTCGTCCGAGAGGCCTGCCGTTGGACAGAGAACGGGAACTTCGCTCTTTTTAAGACTGTCTTCAATCTTCCCCGTACAAAGTGCAAGAATGCTCTCTTTTTTCAGGATATCTTTCATAGAGCCGGATGTTGGAACGGCCCCCCACATCTCCGCACAGGATTTCAGGTCTTTTTCGGAATTTTCAGGAAACAGAACACTGCATCCTCTTTTCATGAGCATCCACGCCGATATAAGGTCGGTCTCGTCTCTCATGTAGGATGCGACGGTCCCCTGCGTTCCAAGCGGCATACCGCCCACACCCTTCATTTTTTCCGCAAATACAAAAGCCCTGGAGTTTCTTACCTCGATGAACACC
>JAJRVK010000100.1 GCA_024277315.1 archaeon
GAATCCTCGGAGAAAAAATCTACACAAAGGGGGATAAAAATGCCAAGAAAGAAGAAAGAACTCGTCATAAAGGACGAGATAATAAAATGCCCGGAATGCGGAAGCACCCATATAATAAGGGATTACGAAAGAGGCGAACTGATCTGTGAGGACTGCGGGTTCGTTATAGAGGACAACTTCATAGATCAGGGTCCGGAATGGAGAGCCTTCGATATGGAACAGGGGGAAAAGAGGGCGAGAACCGGAGCTCCCATGACAATGACTCTTCACGATAAGGGATTGAGTACCGAGATCGGCTGGAAGAACAAGGACTCCTACGGAAAGAACATACCCACGAAGAACCGCTCCCAGCTCTACAGACTGAGGAAGTGGCAGAGAAGGATAAGGGTCAGCAACGCCACCGAAAGGAACCTCGCGTTTGCGCTCACCGAGCTCGACAGGATGGCATCCGCTCTCGGACTTCCGAGAAATGTCAGGGAGACAGCGGCAGTGATATACAGAAAGGCTGTGGATAAGAACCTCATAAGGGGCAGGAGCATCCAGGGTGTCGTCGCCGCCTCACTCTACGGTGCGTGCAGACAGGTCGGAGTACCGAGAACCCTCGATGAGATAGCGAATGTCGCAAATGTGGGAAGAAAGGAAATCGGAAGGACATACAGGTTCATGACAAGGGAACTGAAGCTCAAGCTCATGCCGACGAAACCGGATGACTACATAGCGAGGTTCTGCAGCGAGCTGGAACTTCCGGGCGAGGTCCAGGCAAAGGCCCATGAGCTGCTGCAGATGGCCGCGGAAAAAGAGCTCACATCGGGAAGAGGGCCGACAGGCGTTGCCGCCGCAGCGATATACATAGCTTCAATACTCACCAATAACAGAAGGACCCAGAGAGAGGTTGCCGAAGTGGCCGGTGTCACAGAGGTAACGATCAGGAACAGGTACAAAGAACTAACAGAGAAGCTCGGCATAGTCGTACCGATGTGATGATATGAGAGCGCTCCTCATAGGACGCTTTCAACCCCTCCACCTGGGGCATATGGAGATAATCCGAGAGGCCTCGGCAGAGTACGATCTGATAATAGGCATAGGGAGCGCACAGAAATCCCACACCATAGAGAACCCGTTCACCGCCGGCGAAAGGTACGAGATGATCCTGAGAAGCCTCGGTAAGGAAGGCATAAGTGCGCACATAATACCGATTCCGGATGTGGATTACAACTCGGTATGGGCATCCCACGTAATATCGATATGTCCCCCTTTCCAGGCGGTACTATCCAACAACCCCCTCACAATTGAGCTGTTTTCCCCGCTGAAAAAGGTTATGAGCACGGAACTTTTCTCGAGAAAGGAGTATTCCGGAAGGGAGATACGAAGAAGGATGATAGAGGGTGAGGAATGGAGGCACCTGGTGCCGGAAGAGGCTGCCAGATACATAGACGAGATAGACGGAATAAAGCGAATAAGGTATCTTGCGAAAGGGGACGAACTTTAGAAATTTTAAAGTGGAAAGAGGAGACTTGGCCGTTTTGAGAAACCGAATATTGGACCCATCCTCTCGAACTTCCCGAGCTTATGGATACATCTTTGAGTCCGAAAGACATGAGAAATCTGAAAAATCTATTTCCGAAATTCATGGCTTTTGAAGGCAAGGAGAATATGCTCTATGTCGAGTTAAGTAATGTCGGAAACAGAAGTTATATCGTGAAACTGGACATCTATGAGATAAATCCTGATGGAGTTAAAACGCTATTGGACACGGAGAACTATGGGAATATAAGGCCGGATAAGGAGAAGACGAGGATGGAAGTATGGGTTCCTGCCATTGCTGGCAGGAATTACATATATGGAGAAATCTATGTTATGGAAGTGGATGCTGGCAATTGCCATTCTGCGGTAAACTGGACACTTATAAACACATTCAAGAAGAGCTTTAATGTTGTGCCCGGTGATAGACCAGTGAGGATTATAAATGGGGACTGGGTTGTTAATACACCTACAATCATAGAATCTGAGACCGTTGTTGTAAACGGGGATGTGATCATAAGCGAGAACTTCACCCTTCTTAATAGTACACTCTTGGCTGGAAATTTTACGGTCACAGAACAGAGAACGGTGCTATCCGGTTCTGTCGTGGACCTGCAGGCTACCTATAATGGCCAGTACAAGGCCGAGGTCTATCCTCCTGGGAATCTCATCGTCTACGGGAAAATCCTGAACAACCCAGATGACATCTACTACAACTTCTACATGAACGGGAGTTTGACTGTGGATAAAAATCTGACCATTCCGGGTGCTGAGCCGGGCTCTATCTCCGAGGTTAACGGGAATCCGGATGATCTGAGTGAGCCGGGTGGGATAATATGTGTGAATCCGAACGGAACCGTGATTATAAGGAATGAAAATATGAATGAAGGAAAACTTTATCTTTCACCAATCTCTATTTGGTGGAGGACATGAAGGGAAAGATGATGTTCACCATGAGCGTAATACTGCTCTTGCTTTCGGTTTTTTCAGTCATAGTTATGATTCCTCAAAATTCATACGGCGAGAATTTTTCAGGAAAGGGTACGAGGTCTGTAACCTATCCCCAGCCAACAGTCTACATAAACGGGGACTGGAATGTAACAACCGATACAGTAAGAAGCAATGAGACCATAGTGCTTAGCGGCAATCTTACAGTTTCAAACAATGCTAGTTTGACTTTCAAAAACGTAACCCTGATAATGAACTGTACGGCTTCAGCACAGTGGAAAATAGACATTCGCAACGGCTCGACCTTCAGAATTCTCGATTTAGATGGAGATAACACAACCACAGCAGATGCTTCCGTTCTGAATTCCTCGGATCCATCATACAATTTTCTATTTCTCATAAGAGAACAGGCGAATTTTGAGATGAGAAACAGTGAGATACACAACTGCGGAGGCGGATATATCGCATGGCAGTGGAATCCTCTCGCTCCTACAGGTGCGTGGTACGGTATGTGCATTCTCACAGATAATGCGACGATAGATCATAATTTGATTTCGTATAACAATTATGGAATTGTTTTATGGGGTTCGGATGCCACCGTATCCAACAACACGATAACATGGAACGATGTGGGTGTTTATGCAGGCTACTGGTCAAATGGAACCATAGAGAATAACTGGATAACATGGAGTAATACCTATGCAATATGGGCAGATGGTGGTGGCAACACAAATCCTAAACCAAGCAACATAACCGTCATGGGGAATGTGATAACAGATACAGGGAGAGGCACTCCTTCAGGCGATGGAATTTCTATAACATATTGCTCATATGTTGTCATAAAAAACACCGTTATATTAAGAAGCTCAGAAGATAGTATAGGCATAGATGAAACAGACCTTGTAGTTCTTGATAACATAACGATCGATGGTGCCAATTTTGGAGTTGTAACCAGTTCCGGGCCAGGAGACGTTCACATATACAACTCAACAATAAAGAATATTTCAAACGACTATTTCGTCCTTAGCGATGCAAATTATGTGCTTACGAATGTCAGTTTTGTAGACAGGATATATTTTTTAGGCGTATCCTCCTTTCTAGTTCGCTGGTATCTCCATGTCTATGTGGAAGATTCTGAAGGAACACCGATACCTGCCGCAGAGGTTAGAATTAAAGATAACGAGAATGGCACTTATGATAGGAATTTCACAACCGATTTAAATGGTTATGTAAGATGGATTATTCTTTCTGAGTACTGGCAAAAAAATAGTACGGCAAAACTCTACTACACACCTTATAATATAACTGTAAATTACACAGGATTAACATTCCGGAATAACCCAAGAAACAGCACTATAAACACCTCAAAAACTGAGATTTTCACAGCCACTACTCCTGTTCCTGAGTTCCATTCTATAATCTTTCCTGTAATCTTTGCCATTGTTATTACTGTTGCATTTTTGAGTAAAAAGAAAAAGTTATGCAAATAATAACGGTCGATAAAAATAGCAAAGAAGTTTTTATTTCTCCTCGGACAAAAGCCAGATTAACGGTTGCACATATTGTTTTTTTTTTGGAAA
>JAJRVK010000101.1 GCA_024277315.1 archaeon
AGAAAAAGAGAAACCATTTATTAAAGAAATATTTTATTACTCTATGGCTATACGTATCTGCAAGCATTTGAGAAACTACAAGCACTCCGGTAAGAGTTAGTGCCAATATAGCAGCCAATCCCTGAAATATTGCGCTTAAAATGTATTCTTGGCTAGTTGAGTTTCCTCCGAAGAAGGAATAAGATAATAGTAGACCTATTTCTATAACAAGAAATAGAAAGAAAATTGCTATAAACAACGATTTCAATTTCTCCAATTTTCTATATGCTGACTTCATGATATTTCATAATAGCTTATACAGTATATAAGATTTTAGTAAGTTTACTTAGAATTTCACATATCGGATCCAAGATTTTTTAGATGGAGAGTGCCCTTCCTAGATAACTTGGAAGATTAATTGGTTTATTGCGGTTTGCTTTTATGGAAGTATGCCCTCTACTTGAGCCCACAACTCTCAAATACTCCCCTAACATCCCATTTACATGGACGAATTGAGAGCGCTCCTCACGAAATACGCACTGCAGAACGCCGTCTTCTATGATGGTAGGGCGAACCCCGGCGCTGTGATGGGGAAAGTGATGGCCGCAGAGCCCGAGCTGAAGAAGAAGGCGAAGGAGGTGAGCGCTCTCGTTCGCGAGATAGTTGGGGAAATAAACAAACTGAGCCCTGAAGAGCAGAAGAAGATCCTGGAAGACATGGCGCCGGAGCTCATGGAGCGCAGGAAGAAGGAAAGGAGCAACGAACTGCCTGAGCTGAAGAACACGGAGAAAGGCGTTGTTATGAGGATGGCACCGTATCCTTCGGGGCCGCTCCATATAGGTAATGCGAGGATGGCAATTCTCAACGATGAGTATGTGAAGCGCTACGGCGGGAAACTGTATCTGGTCTATGATGACACCATCGGAAGCAGCGAGAAGATTCCGGATATGGAGGCATATAATCTCATAGCCGACGGACTGAAATGGCTGGGTGTAGATTACCACGGGGTTTTCTACAAATCGGACAGGCTTGAGATATTCTATGAATGGGCCGAGAGGCTCATAAAAATCGGGGGGGCGTATGTCTGCGAGTGCTCCGCAGAGGAGCTCAGGAAAAACAGGGAGAAAGGGATCGAGTGCAAGCACAGGCAGCAGAGCATAGAAGAGAACCTTGAGAAATGGAGGAAGATGCTCAATGGAGAGTATGGCGAGGGCGAGGCGATACTGAGGATAAAGACAGATATGAAGCATCCGAACCCGGCATTCAGGGACAGGGTTCTTTCCAGAATCTCAAAAAGAGAGCATCCCCGTGTCGGCGACAGATACCATGTCTGGCCCCTGCTCGAATTCTCATGGGCCGTGGATGACCATCTCCTCGGAATCACCCATGTGCTCAGGGGAAAGGACCTCGTGATGGAAGATATGATGGAGGAATGCCTCTGGAAGCTCTTCGGAATAGACGGCCCGGAGTTCATACACTACGGAATGCTCAGGGTCAAAGAGGCAAAGCTCAGCAAGAGCAAATCTGGGAAGGAGGTCAGGAGCGGGATGTTCTCCGGCTGGGACGACCCGAGAACATGGAGCCTTCAATCCCTCAAAAGGAGGGGGATAAAGCCGGAAGCCATAAGGTCATTCATACTTTCTTTCGGGCTCAGTCAGAGCGATATAGAGGTCCCTGCCGAGAATCTTTACGCAGAGAACAGAAAGCTCATAGACGCGGACACACATAGAAGGATGTTCGTGCCCGACCCTGTTAAGATTGTGATAAAAAACATGCCTGACATAGGTGATGTTGAACTTGCGAACCACCCTAAAGAGGCTCTCGGAAAGAGGAAGATAACGGTAAAGAATGAGATTTACATAGCAGGAGAGGATTTCGAGAAGTTCAGAGGTAAGGAGATAAGACTGAAGGATCTTTTCAACATCATTCTCGATAAGGAAGCGGGATTCACCTCCATATCCAACAAAGAAATTCCAAGGATCCAATGGGTCTCGGAACCCATAGATGTTGAAGTTGTCATGGTCGATGGCACCATTAAAAAAGGATATGGGGAGCGCTCCATACTCGACTTTAAACCCGACGATATGGTGCAGTTCGAGAGATTCGGCTTCGTAAGGATAGACTCCGTGGAAGAAAGGAGAGTGAGGGTGTATTTCGCACATCCCTGAAAAAGTTAAATACATGCACTCATAATGCCCGTTCCCGTCTGGGCCTGTAGCTTAGCGGTGGAGCGTCTGGCTCATATCCGCAGCTTGCGAGGACGAAACCTCGCCTGCGAGGGAGAGACCAGATGGTCGCAGGTTCGAATCCTGCCAGGCCCATATATTTTCAGTATCCATTTATAGAAGTCGGAAGCATTTGGCCCCCGAAAATCTTTAATTGCGAATCCCATTGTTGTGCGGTGAATCACATGACATGCAAACACGGACACAGCCCGGAGGCCTTCGGCTACTGTAGCAGATGGGAGGGAAAGAACGGTATGACGGCGATGCCAGCGGTTGGGAATATCTGCGATTATTGCCTGTACAAGGTGGAGGATGATTGAGTTGAACAAAGAAGGCATACTGAGAATCACGGAAAAGAGGGACATAAAGTTCGTCCAGATGCAGTTCATGGACATACTCGGAATAGTGAAGAGCGTTTCCCTGCCGGTCAGCCAGCTGGAGCATGCCCTCGATGAGGGCGTCCTTTTCGACGGGTCTTCCATACTCGGATACGCAACCATAGACGAATCCGATATGCGCGCACACCCCGACATGAACACCTTCCAGATACTTCCGTGGAGCGATGGAAAACTCAGGACAGCCAGGATGATATGCGACATCTACGATTCCAACGGAAGAAGGTTCGCGGGAGATCCCAGATATGTCCTGCACAGAGCGCTGGACAAGGCGAGGAAGATGGGTTATGTCTTCAACACCGGCCCAGAGTTCGAGTTCTTTCTTTTCAGGATTGATGATGAGGGCAGACCCACCAATATCCCTGTGGACCCTGGGAGATACTTCGACCTAATGCCGATGGACGAATCCGAGAGGGTGAGGAAGGAGGTCGCTCTGATGCTCGATAGCCTGGATTTCGATGTGGAGGCGACACACCATGAGGTTGCACCGGGACAGCATGAGATAGACCTCCGATATTCGGATGCCCTCACATCCGCAGACAGGATACTCACGCTCAAGCATGCCGTGAAGAACGTGGCAAAGATGCACGGCCTTCATGCTACATTCATGCCGAAGCCTGTTTACGGTGAGAACGGAAACGGTATGCACATACACCAGTCCCTGTTCACGCTGGAAGGCGATAATGCCTTTTACGACCCGGACGGCGATAAGGAGCTCAGCGATGTGGCCCGCCACTACATAGGCGGATTGTTGAAATATGCCAAGGAAAACTGCGCCATACTTGCCTCCTGGGTGAACTCGTACAAAAGACTGGTTCCCGGCTATGAAGCGCCGGTCTATATCTCATGGGCGTTCCACAACCGGAGCGCTCTCATACGAATACCTGCGGGAAGAGGTAGGAGAACAAGGGCGGAGGTCAGGAACCCGGACCCTGCCGGGAATCCCTCTCTCCAGTTCGCCGTACTGCTCCAGGCCGGACTGAAGGGAATAGAGGAAGAGATAGAGCCCCCGAAACCTGTTGAAAAGGACCTCTTCCGCATTGATTCCAGGACTAGGGAAAAGCTCGGAATAGAGAGCCTCCCGGAGAGCCTCGGACACGCGCTGAATATAATGGAAGACAGCGAGTTCATGAAGGAAGCGCTCGGAGAGCACATATTCAGGCATTTTCTGCATATAAAGAGGAAAGAATGGGAGGATTACCGCTCACAGGTAACCGCGTGGGAGCTCGAGAATCTTCTGGGGGTCCTGTGATGAACCGAAAGACAGGGCTGATTCTGGCCCTTGACGAGACTTCCCCCGAAAGGGCCTTATGGGTAGCTTCCGAGGTCAGGAAATATGTGGATGCCATAAAGGTGAACTATCCTCTGGTGCTGAGCGCGGGTATGGAAATCGTGGAAAAACTCTCGGACATGGCACCGGTCATCTGTGACTTCAAGGTTGCGGACATACCCAACACCAACCGTCTCATCGTGGAACAGGTTAGAAAAAGGGGCGCTTCCGGGATAATAGTGCATGCCTTTGTGGGTTCGGACTCTCTCAGAGCCTGTGTCGAGGCCGCCGACGGAATGGACGTATTCGCTGTCACGGAAATGAGCCATCCCGGTGGAGAGGAATTCACAGCAAAGTTTGCGGACGACCTTGCGAGAACCGCTGTGTCCGCCGGAGCTTCGGGCATCATAGCCCCGGCAACGAGACCCGAGAGGATAGAGCATCTCAGGAAGATCGTAGGAAATCTGCTCATTCTCAGTCCCGGTGTTGGGTCCCAGGGAGGAAGTCCCGAAAGCGCGATAAAAGCGGGAGCGGATTTCATAATAGTCGGCAGGACCATCTACAAATCCAAAAATCCGGCGGAGAGCGCAGAGAATATGGTAAGGGAAATAGGTCTTTATTGATTTTATCTGGCTTCTATAAGCCATTTCCATAGTGGCATGAAACGAATCTCCTTACCTTCCACAGTTTCTTTTCTTTCATAATCCCATGTTATCACAGTAAGATGTTCGCATTCTGTCTCTTCGGAAGCTTGAATCAATGCCTTTACTTCTCTATCTTTTGTAGATGGTTCGCTGATATCGTATGAAACCTGAATAAGTTCCTTCACCTGCCCACTCTTGCTCAATACAAAATCGACTTCCTTATCTCCTTTTCCAATGTAATAATGTATTTCTTCAGAGGGTTCTTCATAGTACCTTTTCCTGAACAGTTCTATTGCAACCATATTCTCCATCCTTCGTCCCATATCCTCCATACCATATATCGTCGGAAATCCATTATCCACAATATACATCTTTGGGATACTGCGTAGAGATTTGATTTCACTGTATGTGAATTTCCTTACAGGAATTACGAAACCTATATCTTCCAGATATGAAAAATACTGATAAAGCGCAGTTTTGCTCAGTCTAGCCCCTGTGAGCTCATACAATCTCTTTATCGATATCCTGTTTGCGAAGTTCTTGACAATTACACGTATCAAAGCCTTCATAGCGCCTGTTTTCCCTACCCCATATCTCTCAACAAGGTCCTTATAAACGATGAGGTCCAGATATTCCTGTAAAATCCTCACTTTAAGATTTCTATGAGAGAGATTAGTGCAATTCACTATCTCAGGAAAACCTCCGAACTCGAGATATTCCTCAAGATTCGCCTTTATTCGCCCTCTCTCATCCTCTATAAGCGTTCCTGTGAATTGCTCTCCTCCGAACTCTAGAAACTCCCAGAATGACAGGGGGAAAAGACGATAACTTATGCTCCTTCCTCTTAGAGTTGTGGCTATCTCTCCGCTAAGGAATCTGGAAGATGAGCCTGTGATAAAAAGTCTCACATTCCTTCTTTCCAGAAGTCTTCTCACGAATTTTTCCCATCCTTCGACCGCTTGAATCTCATCAAGGAACAGATACATGATCTTCGAATTCGGATTATATTTTCTATATAGCTGGACTATTTCGGAAAGATGTTCGGAAGAAATCCCCTCCAATCTTTCATCCTCGAAGTTTATATAAAATATCTCGGAGATGTCTACACCACGATTTATGAGTTTCTCTATTGTCTGATAAAGCAGGTATGTCTTTCCAGTTCTTCTTAGACCTATTACGGTTATAGCTTTGTTTAAATCCAGAGGCAGTTCTATCTCTCTCCCCTTTATTTCGGGCAGCCCCAATTTATGGAACTCTATTATGACTTCTTCGAGTTTCATATATGTACTACTGTACTGGGACATATTTAAGTTTTTTGTCATATTGGAGTAGGACATATTTTAATTATATGTCCTAATTTAGTATGACATATAAAAATGAAGCTCCCAACCGCAGCAAGCTGCGGGGTATAGGAATTAAATTATACCGAACGACATAAATAGTTGCGTGTCTATTGGTGGGTGAGGTATGTGTATGACAAGACGGTTATCTATTGCCGAAGCTCCGCTGATAATTATGGCACTGCACGACGAAATTCGAAGAAATAGAGACGCACGATATGA
>JAJRVK010000102.1 GCA_024277315.1 archaeon
CACATATGAGTCTGAACTTTGATAACGCTGAGACTCCCGAAGAAGCTTTCTGGAGAAAGCTTCAGGAGGAAAAGATATTCGAATATGAGAGGTGGTTACTTGAAATGTAAAATGAATTCGGGATACTACAAAATCGAGGTATGAGCAAAAAGTTCAAATACAAATAGACTATTTACGACTTTAATGATCTTCATAGATAGGGAAAAAGAGCTTGAAATGATTGAAAATGCCATACAGAGAGAAAAAAGCATGGTCATACTCTATGGGCGCAGGAGAATCGGTAAGACCGCTCTGGTGAAAAAATTCATAGAAGGCAGAGATGCCATTTACCTCTACATACCTCTTCAATCGGAGGGTGCCATGCTCAGATATCTGGCAGAAACTCTCCACAGATATACTGGCAACCCGCTTCTCAGGTCTCCATTTTCCTCTTTTCGAGATTTCATGGAATATCTAACATCTCTGGACAGAATAATCGTTCTCGATGAGTTCCAGAGATTGGAAAGAATAGAGGGTGCGGTTTCCATAATTCAAGATATCTGGGATTCCTCCGGCAGGATAAGGTTGATACTCACCGGTTCATCCATAGGTATGATTCATTCCCTGGCTCTTTCAGGAAATGCTCCTCTCTTTGGAAGGAGAACACTGGACATGAAATTGAAACCATTCAGACCAGAGGTTGTTTTTTCCCTTGCGGGAGGAGTCGATACGGGAATGGAATTCTACTCTGTTTTCGGAGGCACTCCTGCATATCTTCAGGATGTTCAGTGGAATAGAGGAATTTTCCGTAATATTGAAAGACTAATCCTGAGAAAAGGTGCACCGCTATATTCCGAGCCGGAATACATCATACGGTCTGAGACAAGAGACCCATCCACCTATCTGGCTGTTCTCAAGTACATTTCCATGGGAAAACAGACAGTCAGTGAGATCGCAGATATGATCGGTATGGAAAGGAACAAGGTCTCGTTCTATCTCTCGGTTCTGGAAAAGGAAATGGACCTCATAAGGAAGGAAGTGCCTGTCAATGAGGATGCGAGAAAATCCAGAAGAGGCAGATATAAGATTGGAGACCCGTTTTTCAGGTTCTGGTTCAGATATATCTTCTCATATGAGAGCGAACTGGAAATGGAGAAGGTCGAAGAGATTATAGGAATAATAAAGAAAGACTTCAACTCTCATGTTGGCAGGATTGCAGAAGATGTCATAAGAGAATATGTTGCTAAGATCTATCCGAAGGTCGGCTCATGGTGGAACCGCAGGGGAGATGAGATAGACATAGTTGCCATTAATGAGAGAAAGAAGGAAATCCTGTTCGGAGAGGTGAAGTGGAGGAACAGACCGGTTGGGTGGAATGTTGTGGAGGAACTCATGGAGAAGAAAGAGCTGGTTAAGTGGCACAACGAGGACAGAAAAGAAAAGTTTCTGATAGTTTCAAAGGCTGGTTTCACGAAGAAATGTCTCGAAAGAATGGACGATGAAGGGATTATGCACTGGGACTTGAGGGATTTAGAAAAATTAGTTTATGAAAAGGGTGTTTAAGGAAAAGGCTGTAGTGGCCCGCGATACTCTCAATTTTTCCCTATCTCCCTCTTCACATACTCTATAAGCCCTCCGGCCTCGATTATCTTTATGACATTCTCGGGAAACGGTGGAAAGCGGTATTCTTCGTTCTTCGTGTGGTTTATCACCACTCCTTTCTCGAGGTCAACCTCTATCTCATCTCCGTCATCTATCTTATCCGTGTCTATGGTTATGGCAGGCAGTCCGAAGTTTATGGCATTGCGATAGTATATGCGAGCAAATGACTTGGCGATTATTGCCTTTATTCCAGCATATTTCAGACATGCTGCGGCCTGCTCTCTGCTGGAACCCATTCCGAAGTTCTTTCCCGCCACCATATAGTCTCCGGGTTTCACCTTCTTTATGAAATCGGGGTCTAAATCTTCAAGTGCGTGCTGTGCCATCTCCTCAGGGCTCAACTGCTTGTATGTGTACCTTCCCGGATATATCACATCGGTGTTCACATCATCTCCGTATTTCCAAGCTCTTCCCATTACAGCACCTCCCTCGGATCAGCTATTCTTCCTTTTATCGCAGTCGCTGCAGCCGTGGCAGGAGAACCCAGATATATCTCCGCCTCCTTTGAGCCCATCCTTCCCTTGAAATTGCGGTTTGCAGTGCTCAGACACCTCTCTCCCAGAGCAAGGACACCTTCATGTGCTCCCAGACAGGGGCCACATCCCGGATTCATCACAAGAGCTCCTGCTCTTATGAATGTTTCAAGTATGCCTTCCTTCATGGCGTCCATATAGACCTCCCAGGATGCAGGGAAAACGAGCATTCTAACCCTCGGATGCACTTTCTTTCCCTTCAGAATAGATGCCGCCACTCTCAGGTCCTCAAGCCTTCCGTTGGTGCATGTTCCTAGGAAAACCTGATCCACATCTATGTCTTCTGCCTTTTCTATGTCATAGACATTGTCGACCGTATGCGGGAAGGCTATCTTCGGCACCAAGTCACCTGCGTCGTACTCCCTTCTCTTCTGGTACTCCGCCCCCTCATCCGGTTTCACAGGAGTGTAATCGCGGAGCACTCTACCTTTCAGAAATTCCTCGGTCTTCTCATCGTAATCCATTATTCCGGCTTTGGCGCCCATCTCCGCTGCGAGATTGGTCAGCACCATCCTCGAAGCCATGGTCATGTCCTTTATCGTCTCTCCTCTGAACTCTACGGACATATAGTTGGCTCCGTCCGCTCTTATATCTCCTATTATGTGGAGCGCAAGATCTTTAGCATAGACTCCTTTCGGCATCTTTCCATTGACGATTATCTCGAAGCTCTCAGGCACCCTGAGCCATAGATGACCTGTGGCCCATATGGCTGCCACCTCGCTCCTGCCTATTCCCGCAGCGAAGGCATTGAAGGCTCCTGCCGTGGGTGTATGAGAATCTGAGCCTAAAATTAAGCTGCCGGGCAGGTCGTGGCCTCGCTCAGCCATTACCTGGTGGCATATACCTGCATTTAGGCCGTGGAAGTATTTTATTCCCTGCTCCTCCACGAATTTCCTTATATCCAGATGGTTCTGAGCGTATTCCGGGGTGGATGGCGGAACCACATGGTCCAGTATTATCACGATCTTCTCAGGGTTCCAGACCTTCTCAACGCCTATCTTTTTGAATGTTTTTGATATGGCTGCGGCATTGTCGTGGCTCATCACCCAGTCCGGCTCAGGAGTCACTATCTGGTCGACCTCCACTTCCTTTAAGCCCGATGCACGGGCGATTATCTTCTGGGATATAGTGTGAGACATGGAGGAGCATAGCTTGGTGTTATTATAGTTTTCACCCTTTAACAGAATGGGGACTGCCAACGTAACATTTATAAGATTCGCTCTTCAATCACTGAAGAGCTCTGGTTAAGATGAACCTTAACCATTAAAACCCGTCCTGGAGATGGCGAAAAATGCCAGGACGGGATGTTCGACGATAGGAGAACATAAGACTCGAAAGAATTTCGAGTCGAAATCACTATGATAGAGCAATTGGTGGAATGGTTAAGGAGTAAAAAAGTTTTCGTAAGAGCAAG
>JAJRVK010000103.1 GCA_024277315.1 archaeon
ACAATATATGTTGGAAGTACCGACGGATTACTTTATGCCGTGAACCCTGACGGGACTCTGAAATGGAGCTATGACGCAGGGAGCAGCATATATTCCTCTCCGGCGATAGGTGCGGATGGGACGATATATTTCGGAGCAAACAACGGGAGACTCTATGCTCTGAACCCTGACGGGGCTCTGAGATGGAGATATTCCACCGGTAACGACATAAGATCATCTCCGGCGATAGGTGCGGATGGGACGATATACGTTGGCTCTTATGATTACTATCTCTATGCGATAGGGAATGAGAGAGCTCCATCTCCACCCAGAAACCTGAGGGTCGTTTCCTACGGTCCTGACTATATTAACATAACCTGGGACATTCCGGCAGACAACGGCGGGACTACCATAACTTCGTACAAGATATATCGAGGAGACGCCTCCGGACAGGAGACCTACTATACCTATGTCACGGCCAGCAAACTTTATTTCAATGATACCGAACCCCTGGTAGGACAGACAAACTATTACTATGTCACGGCCATAAATTCGGGCGGAGAGAGCGATGCCAGCAATGAAGTTTACGCAACTCCTCCGACGAATACCCGTCCTTCCTCTCCTATAAACCTAACAGCTGAAGCCGGCGATGGATATGTGGATCTCTCTTGGGATGTTCCGCTGGATGACGGCGGTTTGCAGATAACAGAATACAGAGTATACCGAGGGACCGCGATGGGAGAGGAAGCTCTGTTAAAGATAGTCAGCGGGTCGCTCACCTCCTACCGCGACACCACGGTTGACAACGGATATACCTATTATTACTATGTTACAGCTGTCAACAATATCGGCGAGAGCGATCCGAGCAACGAAGCGAGTGCGACCCTGAAGAGTGCGGAAACAGCCACCGGTTCCTCCGATTCCGGCGGGCTTATGATTCTCGGCCTGCTTGTGCTTTTAGCCCTCGGAATTCTCATAATTCTGTTAATGAAAAAGAAAAAGCCCGAACAGATGCAGAGAACCGGGTATCCGCAACCAGAAAATGTGCAGTATCAGCAGGAAAGCGTTCCACAGCCGGAAAGCGCTGAAAACCCTGAGAATCCGGGAGAAGAATGAGAGAAAACCAAACCATTTTTACTTTCACCCCTCTCCCTTTTATGTTTAAATATCCCTTTGACGAATCGGAAATGTGCACACCGGAGTGGCCAATCTACCTCTCCACGGCGGAAGTGCTCCTCGGTGGTTATTTCGGAGAATGGTTAAACTGTCAGGAGCCATAACCGAGGCTATTGTCGAGGAATATGGAACCGGAGATATGCTCAGACGTATTTCTGATCCCTACTGGTTCCAGTCCTTCTCCTGCGCCATCGGTTTCGACTGGCATTCGTCCGGGACCACCACGGTCAGCATGGGAGCGCTCAAAGAGGCTCTGAAGGAGAAAGATGTCGGTATAATGGTTGCCGGAGGAAAGGGAAGAGCATCGAAGAACACACCCCATGAACTGAGAATTATCGGTAAAAATATGGGTCTGGGGGAGGAAAAGACAGATTTCCTCGTGAAAGTCAGCAGAATGGCGGCAAAGGTGGATTCGGCCGCAGTACAGGACTGCCACCGGATATATCATCACACAATGGTGGTGGATGAGAATGGAGACTGGGCGGTCGTACAGCAGGGAATATGGGAGGAAAAGGGTTATGCTCGCAGATATCACTGGCTTGGATATGAGGTCGAGAGATTCACGGAAGAGCCGCATACCGGAATCGCAGGTACGAGCGTGAAGAACGCTCTGGATATGACCGCGAAGGATAGCTGGGAGGCCAGAAAAATATCCGTGGACCTTGTCAATGATGGCATCGAACATCTTAAGAGCGAGATATCTTCGGTATCCCCTCAGAGGACCCTTTTCAACTTCAACGAGCCGGTGAGGAGGCCTGAGATTCTCAACATGCCGAAAAGAATCGACTGGGAAGCACTCCGAATTGCCTACGAGTTCCAGCCGAAGGATTATGACGAGCTTATCGGTGTTAAGGGTCTGGGTCCGGCAACGGTAAGGGCCCTCGCTCTGATATCCGAACTGATATACGGAGAGAGACCTTCGTGGAAAGACCCTGTGCGATATTCGTTCGCTGTCGGTGGAAAGGACGGCGTGCCACACCCTGTAAACAGAAAAGCCATGGATGAAGCGACTGCGTTCATGGAAGAAGCGCTCAATATGGCAAAGATAGGCAAAAAAGAGAGAATAAAAGCGTTTATGAGACTCAGAGGGCTCAGTCGACAGCAGTCCCGGATATGAGTTCCTCGCAGAGCATCGCCCTGCGAAGGTTTCCGCTATCTCTGAATATGTCGGCGGCCTTTTCCAGATAATCCCTGCCTGCCTCGTCCCCTTTTCCCAGCAGGAATCTGCCGTACTCCTCATAGGCATCGGCTATACCGAATCTGCTGTCTATTCTCTCTTTCATCTCTATGGCCTTCACATACTCTTTTCCCGCTCTATCCCAGTCACCCATTATTCGGTAGATTCTACCCAGATTCATGTGCGCTATGGACATGCCGAGTTCGTCCTCTATCATCTCGAATATCTCCAGAGCGCTCCTTGCATATCCCTCCGCCGTCTGCATATCCAGAGGGTCATCGTAAAGACCTGAAAGGTTGGAGAGCGCCCATGCCTCCATCAGGAGATGACCTATTCTTCTCGATTCCTGCAACCCCATCAGATAATAGCTCTCGGCCTTGTGCAAATCTCCCATCTCCTCATACGGCACCCCCAGGTTGACATACATTTTGGCCACCTCCCGCCCCAGTCCGGCTCTTTTGAAATGCAGGAGAGCCTTTTCCGAGTATTCGATATCTTTCTCCAGGTCTCCCATCTCGCTGTACGCATTCGCTATCCCCATACAGGAATAGCCCATCAGTCGCTCGTTTTTCAGTTTTCTGGCCATTTCCAGAGCCCTCTTGAAATATGACAGGGATTTTTCCAGTTCTCCCGACCACCAGTAAACTGAACCGTATGCATACATGGTTTCCGCCAGTTCATGCTGGGTATGAGTTTTTTTCGAAATATTTTCCGCCTCTCTTAGAAGTGTGAGAGCCTCGTCGGTTTTTTTCAGTCTCGCCAGTATGGTGGCCATTCTGTTGTCTATCTCCGCCACTTTATTGTCGAACCCATTCTCTGCTGCAATCCTCCGCGCTTCCCGGAGGTCACCCAGAGCCTCCTCGAAATCACCGGAGAGGATTGCGCTCTCTCCCATGTCAAGGAGAGCCTCCAGCCTGGATTGTTCGTCATACTGGCTTCGTATGACCTCCTTTCTCGAAGCCACCTCTTCCATTATCCTTTTTCTGACTCTTCTTGCTTTTTTCTCGCCAAACATAGCGGCGGCATCGGATATGGCCCTGGTTATGGCAGGCAGGTCGTCCATCTTTATTCTGTTTTTTGGGATGGCCAGCATGCTGAGCTGCTTGTCCAGGACATGCCCTCCGAACTCAGGAATTTCTTCCTCTGTTATTGTATATAGCTGCTCGTAGATCTCCACGGAATCTTTTTCATACCTTCTCCTATAAAAGACTATCTTCAATTTTTACTCTGAGAAAATCCTAATTCATTTATAAATGATGTTCTTTTTACATTAAGACGATATCGAAATGAGGAAAAACTGTTATATATGCGGTCTCTTTCCCCACTTTGCCCCTTTTCATACAAAGGGGGTGAAATCGTCAAAAGTAAAAACGGAGGATTAACATGTCCGAAAATGTAGAGGAACTCATATTCAATCCGCCCGAAGAAATATCGAAAAAGGCCTACATAAAGAGCATGGAGGAGTACAGAGAGATGTACGAGCGCTCCCTGAAGGACCCCGAGGGGTTCTGGGCCGAACAGGCAGAGATAATCGACTGGTTCAGGAAATGGGATAAGGTTCTGGATTACGACTTTAAAGAAGGAAAGATCCAGTGGTTTATGGGCGGAAGGACAAATGCCGCTTACAACTGTCTCGACAGGCATCTGAAGAGCGGAAGGAAGGACAAAACGGCCCTGATATGGGTCGGAAATGAACCGGGTGAGGAAAAGAAGTTCAGCTATCAGGAACTTTACGATGAAGTCGCTAGGTTTGCAAATGCCCTGAGAAAGCTCGGAGTGAAGAAAGGGGACAGAGTATCCATATATCTGCCCATGATTCCCGAGCTTGCCGTATCGCTTCTCGCATGCGCAAGGATAGGCGCAATACATTCCGTCGTCTTCGGAGGATTCAGCGCCGACGCCCTCAGGGACAGGATAGTCGATGCCGAGGCCAAGATACTCATAACCTCCGACGGCAGTTTCAGGGGCAAGAAGAAGATACCTCTCAAGGTCAATGCCGATAAGGCGGTGGAAGGTCTCGATTATGTCGAGAAGGTGATTGTGGTTAAGCGCACGGGCATGGAAATCGAGATGAAGGAAGGAAGAGATGTCTGGTATCATGACATTGTGGCCGGAGAAAGCACCGATTCTCCCTATGAAGAGATGGATGCGGAAGACCCCCTGTTTATACTCTATACTTCCGGCTCAACGGGAAAGCCCAAGGGAGTTCTGCATACCACGGGAGGATACATGGTATACGCCGCCTTCACGCACAAATATATCTTCGATGTCCACGAAGACGACATATACTGGTGCACTGCAGATATAGGCTGGGTTACCGGCCATACATACATAGTCTACGGACCTCTGGCAAACGGTGCGACAACCATAATGTTCGAGGGAATACCCAGCTATCCGGAGCCTGACAGGTTCTGGGAGATAGTTGAGAGGTACAAGGTAAGCATATTCTACACCGCACCCACGGCGATAAGAGCGCTCATGAGAGAGGGCGATGAATGGGTAAAAAAGCACGAGCTTTCCAGCCTCAGAGTCTTAGGTTCCGTGGGAGAGCCCATAAATCCGGAGGCGTGGCTCTGGTATTACAAAATGGTAGGAAAGGAGCGCTGCCCGATCGTGGATACGTGGTGGCAGACCGAGACCGGAGGAATACTCATAACTCCGCTCCCCGGAGCGACGCCGCTAAAACCCGGTTCGGCCACATTCCCGTTCTTCGGTGTGGAGCCCGCAATAATGGACGACAAGGGCAACGAGCTTCAGGGCAACGGCGTAGAAGGCGCTCTCGTGATAAAGAGGCCCTGGCCGGGAATGGCCAGAACCATATACAAGAACCACAAGAGGTTCATCGAGACATACTTCTCCATGTATCCGGGATACTACTTCACAGGCGACGGTGCGAACAGGGACAGGGACGGATACTACTGGATAACCGGAAGGATAGACGATGTCATAAATGTCTCCGGGCACAGACTCGGTACGGCAGAGATAGAGAGTGCGCTCGTTTCACATCCGGCAGTGGCCGAGGCCGCGGTTGTGGGATTCCCCCATGAGATAAAGGGCTGGGGCATATATGCCTATGTTATATTGAAGAAGGGATGCGAGCCCAGCGATGAGCTGAAGAAAGAGCTGGTCAAACTTGTGAGAACGGAGATAGGCCCCATAGCCACACCTGACAAGATACAGTTCACGGAAGGACTGCCCAAGACAAGGTCCGGAAAGATCATGAGAAGGATACTCAGGAAGATAGCGGCCGGCGAAACCGATAAGAAGGCATTCGGAGACACATCCACGCTTGCGGACCCGACGGTTGTGGATGCCCTCATAGAGGGACGGCAGTAAAACCCCTTACTTTCCCAAACACTTTATCTCAATCGAATTCTCGGAAATCTTTAAATCCCATTTCTTTTTGCGTATCTTGCGCTGGTGAACATAATTCTGCTCCCAGCACCTCTTCGGAGAAGAGGGCTGCTCGAAAATCCCCGCGGGATTTTCCTCGTGCCACCGTAGCTTAGCCCGGTTGAGCGGCTGACTCGTAATCAGCAGGTCGAGGGTTCGAATCCCTCCGGTGGCTCTTTAATGAAACGATTGAAAATCATAGCGGCTTTTTCCGATAACCGTCGCCAGCATCGATCCCCATCACCGGAGTCTCCAGAATCTTTGAACTCATCCGTACATGGGCGGTAGAGGTTTTGGCGGAGCGCTTCTTTTCTCAGCCGCTTCTTTCTGCTGCTGGAACCTCTTTATGCTCTCTTCTATTATCTCTGCTTCGGCATAGAGCGGCTTTGTATCTATACCTATCTGGAGTATGGCCTTATCCATGGCCTCTATGACTCTAGCGGCTGCACGTGCATCCGGAAACATCTGATGGGCCTCGGAAAGGAATGAGATGACATTGAAATTTCTTTTCTTACCCTCATTCAGTAGCACCCCGGCAACACCTGTGATAACGCCTTCGTCGAAGGGCTTTATTTCCTCGTAAGGTTCGAAATAAAGGCGCGCTGGTATTGTACTGCCTACAGCATATGCGTTTATGGTCTCTTCGCCCTTTCTGTGTACTTCTCCGTCCACAGCCAGCCCTTCCGGAGAGATGACCAGAGAGGCCCTCTGTTTCTGCGCCCAATCGAGGATCGAGACCGCTATGGGTTTTATAAGGTTGGAAGGTGGCTGGAATTCGGAGACGAACACCGCTATCTTCGTGGCCCTCTCGTCTCTGCCGACCTTTCCCCCGTATATCCTAACCGGATTGTTAGGTTCTCTGTCGCGTATTAAAGAAACCGTGGGAAAATATGGAGAATCGACTATGCCTATCTGTTCGAGGTTCATCATGCTGACGAGGTAATTGGCGACTATTGAGCTGACAAGACCCACACTTGGAAAGCCGTCTACTATTATCCCATTCCTTATATCGATACCTTTCAGTTCGTGTATTTCTACCACACTGCCGTTCTCTCTTTCCATAAGATGGATATTCCGGTGCTCGTATTTAAGATTTGGGTATTTCAGTAGCAAAAAACTTTAAGCATGGGGCATATCCGGCTGAAAAGGTGATACGATGTCAGAAGAACACAAGCCAACGGTTGAAGAACTGCTTGAAAAGGCGAAGTGGCCGAATAAGGTGGCGCCCGGAAGGCACAGATTCTACGGCGGAAAGGTTGAGACCCTGCCGAAATGCTCCATAAGAACCTTCGATGATTTCGGTATATGGTACACACCAGGAGTGGCGGCACCCTGCAGGGAGATACACAAGGACCCTGAAAAGGCCTTCGACTATACGAACAAAGGAAATTTCGTGGCGGTCGTTAGCGACGGTACGAGGGTTCTGGGTCTGGGAGATATCGGCCCGCTGGCAGGTCTTCCGGTCATGGAGGGCAAGGCCATCCTGTTCAAATATCTCGGGGGAGTGGATGCGTTTCCTGTTATGATAGACACAAAGGACCCGGATAAATTCATCGAGACCGTGAAACTCATAGAGCCGACATTCGGTGGCATAAATCTCGAGGACATAGCGAAACCCAAGTGCTTCTACATACTGGACAGACTTAGAAAGGAGATGG
Source organism: archaeon (assembly GCA_024277315.1). Classification (GTDB taxonomy): domain Archaea; phylum Thermoplasmatota; class Thermoplasmata; order WALJ01; family WALJ01; genus WALJ01. Next base: position 7,384 of record JAJRVK010000103.1, read on the forward strand.
ACATACCTGTGTGGCACGACGACCAGCAGGGTACCGCATCCGTCCAGCTTGCTGGAACGATTAATGCCCTGAAACTCGTAGGAAAGAAGATGGAGGAAGCGAAGTTCGCGATAATAGGAACCGGCGCTGCCAATATCGCATTTGTCAGAATACTGATTGCCGCGGGAGTTCCCCCCAAACATATAGTCATGGTAGACAGCAGAGGAACCCTGCATCCAGGAAGGAAGGACCTCGAAGAGGACAGGGAGAACGATCCCTACAAATGGCATTATGCCCAGATAACAAACGGAGAGGGGATAGTCGGCGGTATGGCGGAAGCCATGAAGGATGCGGACATAATGGTTTCCGCCTCGAAATCCGAACCAGGCACCATAAAGAAGGAATGGGTTGCGCAGATGGCGGATGATGCCATAGTCTTCGCGGTGGCCAACCCGATACCTGAGATTTGGCCCTGGGAAGCCAAAGAGGCAGGAGCGAGGGTCATCGGAACCGGAAGAAGCGACTTCCCGAACCAGGTTAACAACTCCCTCGGATTCCCGGTAATATTCAGGGGAACGCTGGATGTCTATGCCCGCACGATAACCGACGAGATGGCTATCGCCGCAGCCTACGAGCTCGCAAAGGTGGCGGAGGAAAAGGGACTGCACGAGGACTATGTCATACCGAACATGGATGAATGGGAGGTATTCCCGAGAGAGGCCACGGCAGTCGGTATGAAGGCGATAGAACAGGGAGTCGCGAGGAGAAAGATGAGCAGGCAGGAACTCTACGAGATGGCAGAGGAGCGCATAAAGAAAACAAGAGAAAAGGTGAAGCACCTCATGGATGTAGGATACATTCCCCCGATTCCAGAGGGGATGTAAACCCCTTTATTTTTAATCAGGAGGGAGAGTCTGAAGAGGATAAAGAGCGGATTCGACCCCCTTGACACTCTCCTGGGGGGAGGAATGGACGGGGACACGATTACCGAGGTCTACGGTGAGGCGGGGAGCGGGAAAACGAACCTTGCTCTGATATTCACAAAAGCATGCGCTCTCTCGGGTAAAAAGGTTGTTTACATAGACACGGAAGGCATATCGATCGAGAGGCTGGAACAGATATCGGGAGGTGATTTTGAAAAAGTGGTAAGGGAGATGATGCACACACAGCCATACTCCATGAAGGAGCAGGAAAAAGCCGTCAAACAGGCCATAAAGATTGCCGAGAGCGAGAAAATAGGGCTGATAGTTGTGGACACAATAACAGGGTTCTATCGGCTCGAGCTCGGTACGGATGAGGAATCAAGCAGTGTTCGCTCTTTGATATCGCAGATGATAGGCCTGCTCACGGCTGCGAGAAGATACGATGTACCGGTGCTTATAACGAATCAGGTGTATACCGACAGGGAGCGCAGGGAGTACAGGCCGATAGGCGGGCACATAGTGGACCACTATGCCAAAACCATAATCAGGCTGGACAGGATGAGCCGGGGAAAAAGAAGGGCTGTTTTGATGAAGCACCGCTCCAGAAAAGAGGGAGATTTCATAATATTCAGGATAACCGAAAAGGGGTTTGAAAAGGTCGAGGAGGAAAATCAACCTTACCAAAATTGAAGTGGAGTTTGGGAATAGTAGGGTTCAGATGAGGCTCACCTTACCCTGCTACCATCCGGCATCTCCTTGTCCGGCGTTATTATCTTTCCGCCAGCGCTCAGAATTATCGCTTTGTTATCTCTGAGTATCGCGGCAGCCGGTCCTTCATAGTCCTTTGGCTCTCCGAGGAATTCCGCCAGATATTCCCTGTCC
>JAJRVK010000104.1 GCA_024277315.1 archaeon
ATAGCAATTCCCTTCTTCAGATAATAGAAGACCAAGGTCAGGATTATGAGTGAGATGGCCAGAGTAATCATCAGGGAATTCCACTGGCTGTTCTGAAGGCTCGTTGTTATGCTGTATATGAGTATGGAACCTCCGGTGACCACCGTTTCATATCCCGCATTTTCTAAGGGTTTCACATCTTCTCTGAGTTCGGAAATGAGAACAGCATGTTCCGACTTCGAATTGGAGGTACTCTTTATGCGAATAAGAGCGCTCTCATATGTCCCGTTCTCTCTGTATAGGACATATTTCGTCCTTTCGTCATGCTCGAAAAGCCACTCATAGATGGCCGGTATATCCGAATCAGGAAGCCCGTCACCGTCCACATCTGCGGAGGCGACCATGGCCCTGAAGCTCAGGTTCTTCTCGGAGAGGTCCCGTATGACCGTCGTTATGTCCTGAGACTCCGAAATGGAGACATATCTGTCATCTCTCATCTCCGCCCGCGTCTCCTCTATAGCCCTAAGGAGCTCCGGCGATGTAAGATCGCCTTTTATGAGGATGTAGCTCTCTTCCATGGCCGAACTCTGGAAATGCTCCATTATGTAGGTCATCGTTTCTGCGGAAGGCGAGTTCTCGGGAAGGAAATCGGTCTCGCTGAAATTCGTGTCCAGATGTGTCGCACCGTAGAGGGATGCCAGCGATATCACTGCCACGATCCCAAGAACCCTGTAGGGATGGCGTTCAGCACCAACGGCGCCCACCGCGAGTATCCTGTTCAGAATGAGAACTCCGCTCTCCGTCCTCTTTCCCCTTTCTTTTATGACTTTCATACCCTTCCTCTCTCTTCTGCCGTCGATTATGACCTTCGCAGATGGTATGAATGTCAGATTTATCACAAAGGCGGACAATATACCGAAGGCGTTCATTATGCCGAAGTCCCTGAGCGGAGGGATGGGCGATGATATGTTGGACAGGAAAGAGACTATCGTGGTGACGGTTGCCAGGATGAGAGCCATCCCCAGATGTGCTTCCATGGATACAATCGCTTTTTTGACATCTTTTCCGGCCCTTATCTCCTCTCTGTATCTCATTATTGTGTGTATGGCATAATCTATACCGAGACCGACTATCAGCACGGCAACGGTAGTGCTTATCTGGTTGAAGGTCATGCTGGCCATTACACCGAAACCGTATGTCCAGACTATTGCCATAAAAAGACCTATCAGGCCCAGCACTGTGTCCAGGACCGACCTGAAAATCACGAGAAGGATAAGTATTACCAGTATAAACACCACCGGAAGAAGGACCTTTGATGTCTCGCCCATCGTTTCTTTCATGTCTTCATCTATCAGTCTCAGGCTCATTACGAGATATTCGCTGTTTCCAGGGAAAGAACCCACCATATCTTTGATTTTCAGATGAAGCCCTACCATTCTGTCCGAGAACTCCTCGTCACTTTCCCCTGCCCGCTGTGTGCCGTTGAGATTTACAAGCATCAAAGAAGCGCTCGCTTTCGGAGTTTCTGGATCGAAATCGTTTGACATCATCATCTCCATCTGTTCCTTTGCCATTGACATGGCCGACGGGTCCATAGAGGACATCATGACCTCGAGGTTCGAAGCCATGTCCGAAAAATTCTGAGACAACGAAAAAAAGGCTGCATATGCGCCGGTGAAGGTCTCATTCATTGTAAGATTCGAATACACGGGTTCTGTGGTGAGACATTCGGAGATTTTTTGGGATAACGATAGGGTCAGGGCGGAAAGTCCGGAACTGAGCGCTGGAAAAGATTCCAAGGATTTCTGGAACTCCATTCTCAGGTTCATAAAGTCAGCGGGATCCAGCGGAGTGCCGTATCTTATGACGTTGTCGATCTCTTCCTGGCTCATATTCTCCAGGTGAGCTATCTTTTCATCTGCGGACATGTCCATGGAGAACACGGGAGAGGCGATATCTGGCCCCATATTTCCGGCCTGTAAGAGGAAGGAATGAAGAATCTGGTATGTGAGATCGAGGGCGGCGGTGATGTTTTCCTGCGAGGCGTTAGAACCGTACAGCAGAAGATAATCCGATACCGAGCGATTAACAGCGGAAATCGAGGAGTTCAGAGATTCCATGGTCTCCGTGGAGTTTATGATACCGTGCATGAAACCCGCATATGCCTTTCCGCCGGCATCCATCATAACCACCATGTCCGCAACGCTGAACACGCTGTTTTCTGGATTATTGGGGGTTTGCAGCGCTCCCGCAATCTGGCTGTTTGTCAGCATCTCTTTTTTGAGTTTGAGCTGTTCGAGGAGCGCTTCCTTCGTCAGGACATTATCGTCTTTTGCGACTATCTGTACCATTTCCACCCCTCCGTAGTTGTCCTGAATCTCGGTATATGCCCTCGAAATCTCATCATCTGGCATGAAACTGTGAAAATCCGATGTCATACTCATCTGCGACGCATAGGAGCCGAAGAGTATGGTGATTAAAACAACAGCTATAATGACTTTTCCGGGATTTTCAGCAATTGTCTTACCGAATGCCTCTGTCTTCATGTGATCGATGCACAAAAGACAGCTCAGTATATAACAATTTGCTCATGACATATAGATTCTATCAAAAAATGTAAGTTTTTTGCAATATTAGTGAGAAAAATAGTAAATTTTAAGTACTATGGACGCATAATATGCGCATGAATCTCACCAACATGGAGAAAAAGGTACTTCTCGGATATCTGAGAAATCCGTCTGCGGAGGCCAGAGAACTGGCAAACATACTGGACATAAATTTCTGGAGTGTTATGAAGGCAAGAAAAAGGCTTCTTGATTCCGGAATTCTCAGGTTCGTCCTGATACCGAACCTCGAAAGAATAGGTGCGGAAATCCTTTTCTCCGGGTTTGGTTCTGTAAAGAATTCCGGGCTCAACAAAGCAACGGAGATAATGAACGATAGCTTTTTCTTCATGGCCAGGGAGGATGGCAAAGGATTCGCTATGGGGATGTCTAAGAATTACACCGATTTTTACGAAAATCTTCTGGATTTTGCAGAAAGATACAGATACATAAGACCAGATTATTTCGGGATCCGGGTCCTGCCGGTGAAATTCACGACCTTCTGGAGATTCGGAGATTTCTATGAACTTCTGTCTCACAGCTACGGAATCGGGGTGGAAGAGGTGAAGAACGGAGTGGAGATTTCCGGCGAATACTCCTTCAGAAAGGGCGAGCCGGAAGTATATGCGGCGCTCCTGGAGCATCCCGACTGGTCCGGGGAGAAAATAGCGAGATATCTTGGAACGAGCAGACAGAGAATTCTGAGACTGAGAGAGAAGTTCGTATCCGAGGGTCTGTACAGGAAAAAAGGGATTGTGGAGGTAAAGAGGATGGGCTATGAAGTGCTCCTCTTCGTCTCCTGGAAAACGAGACCTCACACCTACGGAGAGATGATAGAAAAGATGAAGGCACATCCCATGCCACCCGTGGTATTCGCCGCAAGCACTCCGGCAGAGGGGTTCGCCATAGCCGTCTTCAAAAACTTCAGAGAGAGCAGAGATATTACGGCCAAGCTCTCGGGATGGGTGAATCCTGAGAAGAATATGCCGGAAGAGCCGGAACTGATGTTCATATCGATCCAGGACACGAGATTCCCAAGGTATTTCGATTTCGGTGGATCGGTAAGGAATATTTTAAACTGCTATTCAAAATAAATATATCGATTTGTACAGAAACAGGAAGCCTTTAAATAGGAGAAGAGAGAAGGAGAATCGGGTATGGGAAATGAATGAAAGAGACCTTAAATTAGAAGAGGCTTTATCAAGTCAGCTGGGTGTGGACGGGAACGACTACATGTTCACAACGAAGCAGGTATTCCTGGTCAGGGTGAACCTCGTCATCCTGAAACTCCTGCTTGAAGAGAGAAAGAAAAGAGGCATAGCGGTCGTACTTGACAGGCCGCACGGGTATCTGGCACATCTTTTGACACTGCATAAGATAGACCAGACAAACCTTTCGTACATCGATACGGTTGCCAAGTTTTCCGGCGACTGTGTGTTCGAGGACCCGAAAAAGGTGATATACACGAACGGACCGTTTCATGTGGAACTTCTGCTGAATGCATTTTCCGAGGGGTACACCGACGATTTTCAGACAAAGGTGATAGACATAAGTGAGGTGGATTTCATAATCATCGACAATATAGCGACTGCCCTGACATATAACACCATGGAATCCATAGCGATGTGCTGTGAGGCCCTTAGAAAACTGGCCGAGGAGCATGGCATACTGTGTGTTGTCGGCATCGATCCGGATGCCCACAGGTCTCTGTATTCCCTTCTCAAAGGATATATGACAAATGAAATAAAAATAGAGGAGAGGTGGTTACGTGGATAATGTTGCGGAAGAAGCATGGGAAAGCCGTGAAGAAGGTGAGGAATTGCAGAAAAGTGAGATTTTCAGGATTCCGTCCGGGATTCCCGGACTGGACGATATGATTGAGGGAGGTTTTCCCTTTCCCTCGGTCGTGCTGGTGGCAGGTAGTGCCGGAACCGGAAAGACTACGTTCTCGCTCCAGTTCCTGTTCGCAGGTGCAGAAAACGGAGAGCAGGGTCTGTTTTTCACCACTCTCAGCGAACCGACGCACTGGATGTTGCAGTATTCATCCAATTTCAGCTTCGTAAAGAAGGAGTACTTCGGCAATCTGGTAAGATATGTGGACATGGGCTCCATGCTCAACAGACCGGTCGATGAGATTTTGAGCTACATAAACGAGAAAATAGCAGAAACAATGCCCCAAAGGATCGTAATAGACCCTGTGACGATAATAGGCAATATAGTCAGGGATAATTACAGGAAGTTCCTGTTCGATCTGACGAACTCACTGAAGAGCTGGCAGGCCGTCACGCTTCTCACAGGCGAGGTAAAGCCCGGAGAAATGTATCCCGTGGAAGTCTCCTATGCCGCGGATTCGGTGATACTTCTTTCCCTTAAAGCGGAAGGAAACGCCAGAAGGAAGTATCTGGAGGTTCTGAAGATGAGGGGGACTGACCACAGAACAGGAGCATATCCGGTGAGCATCACCAGAGAGGACGGTTTCGTGGTACTGAGGGCCAGGTTCTAGAATTTATATCCTATATTCCTCAGAAACTCTCTTCTTTTTTTCAGGTGTTCTTCGCCCTCGATACCGAGGGGGCTGTGTCCATCTATCACACCGAGGATGCCTCTTCCTCTGTCGTTCTCAGCGACTATCACCGAAATAGGGTTAGCAGTGGCCGCAAATATGGTGCATACCTCCGGAACCTGTTTTATTGCCCTAAGGATGTTTATGGGATATGCGTTTTCGAGGAAAATTATGAAACTATGTCCCGCACCTATTTTCATGGCGTTCCTGGCTGCGAGTTCTTTCAGTCCCTCATCATTCCCTTCAACTCTGACGAGCCTGTCCGCCGAAGCTTCGCAGAATGCCAATCCGAACCTGGCCTGCGGTACCGTGTTCACTATCGCCTCGTATATGTCCTCCACGGTTTTTATGAAATGGCTCTGGCCCAGAATGAGATTCAGCTCTTCCGGTTTTTCGATGGCAACTTCTTTCAGATTCATGGGTGGTCATCGCTCCGGGGGATTAAAA
>JAJRVK010000105.1 GCA_024277315.1 archaeon
CAGGATATCAGGGCGGCTATGATTCCACCACCACCTACACGGCCGTACAGTGGAGGGTCAGCATACCGCTTCTAACGCCCGAGGACCATTTCACAGCCACCATAACATACGAGATAACATACCCATAAACCTCTTATATCTCTCTTTTTCTTTCTCAGGAGAGAACATGAAAAAAATATTTCCCGCAATGTTTGCCATAATTGCAGTTATGGCTCTCCTCCAGCCCGCATCTTCGGTGGAAACAAGGGCCGGAAACGACTATCTGCTTTTCATCCCAGAATGCGAGGAACAGTATGAGTCGGGAATCAAAGTCATGGTAGCGGGCATAGAGCACAATCTTACATTTTACAGGCCTTCCGAGAACATCACGGTTATACTCTACTCCCAGGGATATCTGGAAGGCACCAAGAATGAGACCACCTATTACAGATGGGGCTACCGGGACGGAAATTTTTACGATATGGAGTACGGAAAATACATAAATTTGAGTTCAAGTGCGGTTTTCCGGGATAAAATAGCATTCCACATAGGCATATCTTCAAAAGCCGAAGGTGCCGGAAGGGATGAAAACGGAGCTCTCTGGCATCTCCAGATAAAAAGCGGCGAGAGCACGATAACGGAGGACGACATATTCGTGGAGAAGATGGATGCGGGCATAGCTCTAAGAAGAGCGGAGTTCGAATTCAGGGTCGAGCCGTTTTCCGGAGGGCGTGTGTATCCGGATTATAACCATACATTTCTGTCCATAAACAAAGGAAACGTGCCTCTGTTTCTTACCGGATATTATGATAAGATGGGTGATATCTTCGTTACGACAAATATGAGCATAGTTCTACGACCGGAGGGTCAGACGAATTCCGAGGTCGAGCATGAGGTGTATCTGAAAGCCCTTCCCTGGAGCCCGCAGGTATTCTCGGTTATCGAGCATCTCAGAGCGATACCTCTGCATGTCATGAAAACGGAGAGCATAGACTTCTCCCAGATTCCGGGGCAGCAGGTCCGCATAAGTGTAAAGGTCGTCAGGTCCGGTTTCAACATAATCGATATAGGCCCAGCTAAACTGCAGTATGAAAAAGGACCGAAGGTGGCGGACTACAATGAGGTCCTGATTCTAAGGGGATTTCTGAACGGAAACGGAAGCGCCAGGCTTACTTTCTCTCCCAGCAAACTGGTAATAAAAGGCATATATTATGACGGTGTCTGGCATAATGAGACGTCCTATTCTCCCGTCAGCGTGGACTTCTATCTCGAAGAGGATAAAGAGGAGGAGGTGAAAATCGCACTATGGTGCAACAAAGAGGACGTTAGTGCCAGGATATCCTACATAATAGAAAGCGGGGGGAAGAGCGGAACCGCATACACGGACATAGTCGTCGGAAAGGCGCCCTCTATTCTGGTAAGTGATGAGAAAAAGGAATTTGAGATAAATCCTGTGAGTGTAGCCATAGTCCTTGGACTCATGGGGCTGGTTGGAGCGTTTCTGGCAGTATATACTCGCAGGATAAGGAACGACAGAGAGAGGGAAAATGATAAAAATAGCGAGGAATATCGGCCAGCAACCAGGCGGAAAAAGAGGAAGAAAAGATGAGAGAGAAAATCGTACATGGGTTCGCTATTCCGACGATAACATTCTTCGTCATTATCGGGATACTCGGCATATCCGCGCTCTCAAGCGGAGCGGGTGTGGTCACTATCTATAACACTCCGCCTACTTTTGTCAGTGTGAAGATACTCGATCTGGGAGAGGAAATACAGGTTGTTGTGGAAGTTTCGGATATGAACGGATGGGAGGATATATACAGGGTCTATGTCAACGCTACGGACTCTTCGGGGAATATCGTGGAGAGCGCTCTTTTTTCTCAGTATTCTACGAATTCCAGCATCAATCTCATAAACGAATTCTCGGAACTAAGGGGCAATTCCCTTATGACCGGGGATCAGGGAAGCGATGTTGTCAGATTCAGGACAACGCTCCCGGGCGCCGGAGGATGGAGTGCGGACTGGTTCAACGGGACATATGAGAGAATAACCTTCGTCTTCAGGCCCTTTTCCGCATACCGCGTTCATGTGACCGCCTTAGACAGAAAGATGGAGAAATGCGAGTACAGCGGTCCATTCTCATCGAAATATGAAGAACCTCCGCTAATAGAGGACCCGATGGTGCCTCTGGGCCTTTCCCTTGTGATAGCGGCTGCCTCCGGAACCGGCCTCTACATACACAGAAGACACAGCAACAGGATAGCTCAGCTGGTGGAAGAGAAGATGGGAGGAGGATAGATGGAAAGGCAGTGCCCCGTATGTGGTGAGACGGTAATCGAAGATACTATAGAGTTCTGCCCGGTCTGCGGCACGGAATTGCCTCAGGCACATCCGGAGTTCGAAGACGAATATGTTGCAGATGAGACATATGTTATGGAGGAGATGGAAGACACTGCCGAGGTAGAGGAAGCGGATGAAGAAGGCGAGAGCGATTATGTGCCCCCGCTGGAGGATGAGGAGGTTTCTGAGGAACTTGAAAAGGAGGAATACGAGGCTCGGCCCCTAGAAGAGGAAGATACAGGCGAGAGGGCGGAGAAACTCGAAGAGACCGAAACTGAGCCAAAAGAAGAGAATCTCGGGGATGTCACGGAAGAAATGGAAAAGGACACGGTTGCGGAGGGGGACATGACGGCAGAGGAGGACAGCGCCAGGTCGGAGGATAAAAAGCCACCCACCGGAGAGGAAATGTCCGACAAAGAGCGGAAAAGGAAGAAATCGACCAAAAAGCGCTCTAAAAAGAAAAAAGTCAGGAAAAGGAAGACCGAGGAAGGAAAAAGAACACTGAGCGAAAGAGAGGAAAGGAAAAGAAGGCTCAGAGAGGAGCTGGAAAAAGGCGGTACCAAGAGGGACATATTCAACTACTATGCGATAAACACCGGCACCCTCATATTCTTTGCAATACTTGCGATTTTCACGCTTGCGGAATTCCTGCTGCTGGAATTCAACATAACAGCCTCTGCACCCAGAGTGCTGTTCAGTTTCGCACCCATACTCGAACCCGTTATAGGAAGAGCGGGTGCTCCGATACTGTTTCTGGTGGCGCTCCTTACGGGTATAGATGCCGCACTACATTACTGGGACAGGAAGAGAAACCTGTGGATATCGCTGCTGGTGACCGGAATAATGATCTTCGGCCTCGCTCTCGCTTTTGCCACGGCAACCGACGGAGATGCTCTTACACTCCTGCTGACCATGGGCTTCATGATGTTCATCCTGGCCCTTGACTACATTTCCATAATGAAATATCCGGCCGTTCTCGAGGAGCCGGGCAGGGACAATCTGGAAGAGTATCTGCTGAAAGAGGAGGAAATAGAGGCACTGCTCCAGGAAGAGGAGGAAAAGCTTTCGTTGAAAGAGCAGCAGATAGAGGAACTGCAGCAGCAGATAGACATGATGGGGGACCAGCTGGCAGAGGAGGAGGAAAAGCTCAGGATGAAGGACGAAGAGCTGGCGAGGATACAGGCAGAGATACAGATGAAAGAGCAGGAACTTCTCGCGGAGGAAGAGGAAATAAGGATGAAAGAGCAGGAACTCAGCACGGTCATAGAACAGGAACTCAAACGCAGAATGGAAGATCAGCTTATGGAAGAGGAAGAAAGGCTGAGGATGAAGGAAGAAGAACTAATAAGGGCCAGAAACGAGCTGGAGATACAGAGAAAGCTCCATGAAGAGGCCAGGGAGAAGCTCAGGATGAAAGAGCAGGAACTGAACACCCTGAGGTCCGAGCTGGAGAAGCAGATAAGGGAGAGGCTGGAAGAGGAAGAGATGCTGAAGATGAAAGAGGCCGCCACAAGGATGAAAGAGCGGGAAAAGCAGAAGAGGATACTCTATCCTTTCACTGCCATAGTGGGCCAGGAGGATATGAAAAAGGCGCTGATTCTCAATGCGATATATCCCGAGATAGGCGGCGTTCTCATAAGAGGACAGAAAGGTACCGGAAAATCCGTATCCGTGAGAGGTCTTGCCGAGGTACTTCCGGACATAGACATAAGCGGTTGCAGGTTCAACTGCGACCCCAGCGATGTGGAAAATCTCTGTCCCGAGTGCAGGGCCAAGTATGAAAAGGGAATGCTCGAATCCTTCAACAGGCCGGTCAGGGTGGTCGATCTGCCTCTGAACATAACCGAGGACAGACTCCTGGGAAGCATAGACATAGAGAAGATACTTAAAGAGGGGGTCAGGTCCTTCGAGCCGGGACTTCTGGCCGAGACCCACAGAGGAATCCTGTATGTGGACGAGATAAACCTACTCGACGATTACATAGTCGATCTGCTGCTCGATGCCGCATCGTCCGGAAGGGTCGTCATAGAGCGCGAGGGAATAAGCTTCACTCACCCGGCAAGGTTCATCATCGTGGGAAGCATGAACCCCGAAGAGGGAGAACTCAGGCCCCAGCTTCTTGACAGATTGGAGCTCCAGGTCGATGTTGTCGGAATAAAGAATGTGGAGGAGAGGATGGAGATAGTGCGGAGAAGGAAAGAGTTCACCGAAAACCCGCAGCTGTTCAGAGAAAAGTACAGGGAAAAGCAGGAGGAGCTCAGGAGAAGGATAACAGAGGCAAGAGAGAAACTGGATTCCATAACCACTCCGCCGAACATCATGGACATAATCGGAAAGCTCTGTGTTGAATTCGAGGTTGACGGACACAGAGCAGACATAATCATCGAGAGGGCTGCAAGGGCCAATGCCGCTTTCGAAGGCAGGAAAGAGGTCACGATAGAGGATGTAATAGTCGCCGCCAGCTATGCCCTGCCCCACAGAGCCAGAAAGAGGGAGGAGGAATTCAGCAGAGAGGTTGTTGAAAAGGCCATAAGGAGGCTGGAGAAGGAGGTGAGCTGATGCCGGAGGAGATTTTCCTCTCATTCAGGGGAAGGCAGGAAAGGGGCTCCCCGTCATTCCCTCTGGTCGCCATGGTCAATCAGGAAAAGCTCAAAAGGGCCCTGATTCTGAACATCGTGAATCCGGAAATAGGGGGAGCGCTGATAAGGGGCGGAAAGGGCGTTGGAAAATCCGCAGCGGTGGAGGGACTGGAGGACATACTCCCCGATATCGAAGTTGTAAAGGGCTGCAAATACAACTGTGACCCTGACGACCCCGAGCATTTCTGCCCGGAATGCAGAGAAAAACAGGAAAAGGGAACCCTCGAAAGGGCCCGGGAAAGAATGGAGGTTGTGAAGCTCCCCCTCAACATCACCGAGGACAGGCTCATAGGAAGCATAGACATAGAAAAGGCACTTACAGAGGGCACAAAGGCATTCGAGCCCGGCCTGCTGGCAAAGGCACACAGAAACATACTCTATGTGGACCAGATAAACCTGCTTGAGGACAATGTGGTGGATCTCCTTCTGGATGCCGCTGCCATGGGGATGGTTACAGTTGAAAGGGAAGGTATAAGCGTGAGCTACCGGTCGCATTTCATACTCATCGGCACCATGAATCCCGAGGAAGGCGAGCTGAGACCTCAGCTTCTCGACAGGCTCGCGCTCCAGGTCGAGGTCGAGACCATAAGGGACGTTAAAAAAAGAATAGAGATAACCAAGAGGATGAACGCTTTTTCCGAGAACCCGCTGGCCTTCAAGGCACAGTTCAGGGAGGCGGAGGAAGAGTTGAAGAAGAGGATTCATGAAGCGAGGGAAAGGCTGCCGAAGGTGGAGACACCCGAGAAGATTCTCTACACAATAACCAGGATAGGCATGGACTTCAATCTCGATGGTCACAGAGGCGACATAATAATGGAAAGAACAGCACAGACCAATGCGGCGTTCGAGGGGAGAAATGAGGTCACGGTGGAGGATGTGATAATGGCTGCCGAGATGGCTCTTCCCCACAGAATGAGAAAGCAGCCATTCGAGGAGGAGAAGTTCAGCTCGGACATGCTCAGGAAGCTGGTGGACAGTTATACATAGGAGCGAACACGAGATATCGTTCCGGAATAATCCCGTACAACTGAATGTAGTATCCCAAAATACTTTAACATCTTTTTCTTTGCCGGAGATGCGGAAGCTGAATCAGAAGAAAATCCGGTGGATTCTTAGAGAAATCGAGAAAGGAAGGAAAATCACAGAGATTGCTCAGATTCAAGGGATCTCCAG
>JAJRVK010000106.1 GCA_024277315.1 archaeon
CGTCATGGGAGCTTTAAAACCCGAAGAACCGACCCGGGAAAACAACGCAACAACGGATGCGGAGGACGGAAACGGGACGAACACCTCCGTTGACAGCCTTCCCCCAGATATCTTGGAAAACGCTGATGAATTCTATATCCTGGCGGTCGGCACCGCGCTCCTCATCGCTGTGATGTCCATCCTCCTCATTATAAAAAGAAGAAAGCTGGACAAAGGATAGGATCGCATCAACTGAAAAACTATTAAACCCTCCTGCTATGCCCTGACGATACCGTGAAAGTAAGACTCATAACTCATACCCCTGACCCTGAAAGGGTGGTTGCGATGGCTGCCAAAAGCTGCCATACTGTGGATATACCGAAAATGGAAGAGATGAGCGAGAAGGAGATTAAGGCTATAATAAGGATAACGAGAGATGCGGGCCATCACAGTGTCATGGAGCATGCCAGCTTCACCTTTTCCATAGAGGATGTTTCCCGTGCTCTCACGCACCAGCTCGTCCGTCATCGCCTGGCATCATACTCCCAGCAGAGTCAGAGATATGTTAACCTCGAACCTCTTGAGTATGTGACACCGCCAACGGTTGCAGGCAAAAAAGAGGCCATGGAGAAATACCGGGAGGTCATGGAGTACTTGGAGAAGAGCTATCACGAGCTTGTGGAGATGGGGATTCCTCTGGAGGATGCCAGATACATACTGCCCAATGCAACGCATACGAACATAGTGGTGACGATGAATGCCCGCGAACTCTGGAACTTTTTCACCCTCAGGACATGCATGAAAGCCCAGTGGGAGATAAGGGCTCTGGCATATATAATGCTGAGACAGGTCAGAGATGTTGCACCGACACTTTTCGAAGGCGCCGGGCCTGCATGTCTGCAGGGTCCATGCCCCGAGGGAGAGAGGGAATGCGCGGAGCGCGTTAGAAGAGGATTGAGGGGGGTGAAAAGATAGAACTTTCGGAGGACTATGTTGAGAGATATCTGGAGATAACGAAAAAGGCCCTGGAAAAGGTCAAAATAACCGCTCCTGAACCATCCTATGCGAGAAAAATAGCGGAGGACTTCCTGAACATGGCGCAATCATATTACAATGATGCGCTCCACTTCTGGGAAAGGGGGGATCTGATAAACGCTTTTGCAGCGGTGAATTACGCACATGGTTGGCTCGACGCTGGGGCTCGCCTGGGGCTCTTTGATGTGGATGGCGACTGGAAACTTTTCACATTGAGCGAGTGACCGGTCCTTGAAAAGGCCCTTCGACTTATAGAACGGATGGAGAGCATAGCTGGAAATAAGGAGTGCAGAAATATAAAGACACGCCTCCAGATGCCGTTATCTGCCCTTACGGTGGTGCAAAACTGAGGTGAAAATGGAGGTAGCAGCGCCCCGGTCGGGACGAGTAAAATTGCACAGCGATTTTGCGAATAAGACCGGGTGTGAACGAACGATAGTGAGTGGAGCGCCCCGGTCGGGATTTGAACCCGAGTCGCGGGCTCGACAGGCCCGCATGATAGGCCGCTACACTACCGGGGCTTATGATTAATCGGTTCTTGAGATGTGGAGCGCCATAAAAGAAGGGGTATATAAGATTTGATGGTGGGGTGTAAAGAAGGGTCCGGTAAAGCTGATATAGAGAATGGTTTATCTGGAACCATGGACAGAGAGCTAAGGGAGAAAATCCTGGGATTCCAGAGAAACGAGATAACCGAATACCATGTTTACGAGGCGCTCTCCGAAAAGGCCGATGAAAAGAACTCAAGATACTGAAGAAGATTGCTGATGACGAGCTCAGGCATTACAATGAGTGGAAGAAGTTCATCGGAGAGGATGTCAAACCCGACAGAGTTAAGATTTTTTTCTATTCCCTCATAGCCTCCATTTTTGGAATCACCTTCGCGATAAAGAAGATGGAAATGGGGGAAGATGACGCCACGGAAAAATATACAGAGATAGCAAAGCGAATTCCCGAAGCGAAAAGCATTGCGGATGATGAAATCGTCCATGAAAAAATGCTTATCGATATGATAGACGAGGAGAGGATAGGGTACATAGGTTCTATGGTTCTTGGGCTCAACGATGCCCTGGTAGAACTGACCGGCGCTCTGGCAGGTCTGAGTTTTGCAATCCAGAATACCAGAATAATCGGTTTCATAGGACTCATAACAGGCATATCCGCCGCCATGTCCATGTCTGCCTCGGAATATCTTTCTAAAAAGTCGGAAAAGGGTAAAAAGAGCCCATTGAAAGCCTCCTTTTATACGGGAATTGCCTACATCCTTACCGTTCTGATGCTTGTCCTTCCTTATTTTCTTATTGAAAAATACTATTTTGCGCTCCTGGGCACCCTTATAGTCGGGATATTTGTCATTTTCATTTAATTCCTATACCCCGCAGCTTGCTGCGGTTGGGACAGGAGATTGCATAAGCAAATAGCAAATACCCTGTGCATGTTCTATAGCCTATGGAAATAGAACATGCACCTCACTGCACATACAGGATAAGCTATCATATGGTTTTTGTGGTAAAATACCGTAAATCGCTGATAGACAGAGAAAAGATGGAATTTCTGAAAGA
>JAJRVK010000107.1 GCA_024277315.1 archaeon
AGCTTTTGGCAGCCATCGCAACCACCCTTTCAGGGTCAGGGGTATGAGTTATGAGTCTTACTTTCACGGTATCGTCAGGGCATAGCAGGAGGGTTTAATAGTTTTTCAGTTGATGCGATCATTTCCTTTGTCCAGCTTTCTTCTTTTTATAATGAGGAGGATGGACATCACAGCGATGAGGAGCGCGGTGCCGACCGCCAGGATATAGAATTCATCAGTGTTTTCCAAGATATCTGGGGGAAGGCTGTCAACGGAGGTGTTCGTCCCGTTTCCGTCCTCCGCATCCGTTGTTGCGTTGTTTTCCCGGGTCGGTTCTTCGGGTTTTAAAGCTCCCATGACGTTTATGGTTATGTTCTTCCATGCTGAAGTCACGGGTTCACTGAAGGAATACAGAACCGCATTGAGAAAGATATCATACTGCATGAAATCTCCGTGAGCATGCCCCCTGAACTCGAAGGTCCATGTTCCGTTCTCGTAATCGATAAGATCGAAAGTCGCATCCTCCGGGAATATGCTGTAGTTCAGAAGCACTCCCAGCGTGCCATTATACCACCCGTAGTATTCCAGGGTGTCCTTGTTGTAAACCCGTATCTCGAGGGGGACCGTTTCATTCTCGCCGACATTCAGGAGCATCGGAGGGTAGATTTCCATTCCGATCTCCGTTTCCGGAGGCGGCTGCTGCGGCAGGACCACTATTTCTCTCGTGGCTTTTAGAACCATATCCGCCCGTTCATCGTAGTATGTGGCGGTTATTTTTACGGTTGTCGAATTCCAGCGAACTATAGGGGCCGTGAAACGCACCATCGCACAGCCGTTAGTGTCTGTAATTGCATACTCCGGAGACAGCGTACCGTTATCCGTCGAAAAACTCACATTCACTCCGGAAAGGGGCTCATTCGTGGTTAAGGAATACACATAAGCGCGCACCTCTATGCCCTGACCCGAATTTATCATATATGGAGCGGATAGGGATATCCGCCAACAAGGATAGGGATAGTATTTCAGATTTCTGAGGGTATGGATGTTGAATAATGTGCCATATGCGGGTATCCAGCCAACCCATATCCTGTTGTAGGCTTCCAACCTGTCCCGATAATCGATAACTATGTAAGGAAGATTCTCAGCGATTGAGTTCTGAAGTTCGAAGGAGATATTCTTTCTCTCCGGGGTTTCCATTTCTTTTTCGAACTCGTAACAGAGAGCATCGAATGTTCTGTTATGATATCCCGCATAATTCGTTCCGCCGTGGAAATCATTTTCGGAATGGGCCAGTTCCCAAGGTACATTGATAGATTCTCTTTCAGTCACCGACCTCCATTCCGCCAGATACATATCGAAATCACGGTTGTCCATCTTTTCTATTAGGGTGGAAGGATAGGTTGGCACGGAAGTGATGTTCAGACCAAGATTGCGGGCTTCATCTTGGATGAGAGTGCTCATCCGCGCTCCTGCCGGATCGCAATCCGCCATAGGCACCAGCATAGATATGGCTTTTTCGCTGCGATACGGCAGTTCTCTTATCCCGTCTCCGTCACTATCCGGTGCATAATCGTCGAGTATCCGCTCAGCCTCTGATATACGCTGTACTCGTATATCTTTACGTTCGGATTGTACCAGAAGGAGTTCACAGGCGATATAACGGAGGTCCCGATGCATCCGAACCCATCCAATATGTCGAGAACGATCCTGGATTTGTCTGTTAAATAGGCCATTGCCTTCCTGAACGGTTTTCCAATATCCGTGTAGTTTCCCTCGTATTTCGGCGGTTCTCCCGGAATTTGCGGAGCATCGCTTTCCAGATATCCCGCATATCCGAATTCGGGCAACCTCATGTTTATCCCGATATAATCGAAGGAACAATCCGCGTTTCTGACCAGTGCTATATATGGGCTTTTTATAATCTTATCTATATATTGTGGGTCTATCCGCCATGTTATATAATCCACCTTATAGTTCTGGACGAGTGCATCTACGGCGAGGTCGGTATTCGAATATACAATGAGCTCAATCGCATCCAGATATGGTTTCTGCCGCCCTTTGCTGTCATATTCGGCATGAAAATAGTCCCTGAACGTGCTTATCCTTCCCCCCGTACCGTTCCAGTAGTCGAATTCGAATTGTCCGAAATTTATCAGGGCCTGTGGGTCAGACCAGGTTAGCTTGTCCTGTATGTGATTCTTCCATATCCTCTCAGGGAATATGGGCAGCCCCAGTATCTTCGATGTGAAATACCCGTAAGGGTAGCTGAGATTGTAAACCAACGTCCAGTTATCGACGGCCCGCACATTCACCTCGGGGAGTTCTCCATATCCATTGTAGTTACTGAAGACAACGCTGCCGTTTTCATCCCTTTTCAGAAGGCAATAAAGCGCTGCAGAATACTTAGGAGTGTCGGCCATTAATCTCAGTGAGAAGAGCACGTCATTTGCGGTGACCATGCCCTTCCTCTCATCAGGGTCGTTCGGATCAAGTATCCCATCACCGTTTACATCAAATTCCTTCCAGTCATGCCATTTTATGCCTATTCTGAGCCTTACAGTCCAGTTGAGGAAATCAGTATTGTTGTCATTATCGGAGTAAGGTTCTGGGCCCCATGTATCTTCCGCTCCGTGGTGGAACCATTCGGCGGCCCAGGGCTCTATGTGGTATCCGTTGGAGATGTTCTCCCATGTCAAAGCGTCGAACATCTAGTGTATCACGTTCAAAATGGAATCGTCCGTTGCGGAAAGAGGGTTCAGTGTGGTGATTCCGTTAATGATGGCAATTCGTAGCGGTGGCTCGCTTCCTCTCGTCCTGTGATTCCCAATGGAATTCGCCGGATAAACCGGCATCTGAAAAACAAGGATTGCTATCACCAGCATGGTGAGCATAGTGATTCTGAATGGTGATTGCATGTTTCCCGTATAATAGATGTCATGCCGCTATAAATAGTTATCCTTCCCATCTTTTATACAGACTGTGCTCTATCCCGAGCACGTCCAGAACCCTCCCGACAACGAAATTGACCATATCATCCACGCTCTCCGGTCTGTTATAAAAAGCCGGTGCCGGCAGGACTATATCAGCGCCGTTTTCCGCCAGAATCATGAGGTTTCTGAGATGTATCGCGCTCACCGGGCTCTCCCTCGGTACAATGACAAGTCTCCTCCTTTCTTTCAGTGCCACCGAAGCCGTGCGGGTAATCAGGTTATCCGCAATGCCGTGAGCTATCTTCGCCACGGTGTTCATGGACGCGGGAGCGATTATCATGGCATCGAAGTCGAAGCTCCCGGATGCGAACATGCTCTCCAGTTCGTTCTCCATGTAAACTTCCGCAAGTTTCCCGAGGTCCTCAATGGTCCTTTCGGTCTCGAACTTCATTATCTTCAGGCCGTTGTCAGAGACTATGCAGTGCTTCTCCCCCGGGAGTTCTTCCACGAGCCTTATTCCGTATATGGTTCCGGATGCGCCGGTTATTGCCACTATGCATCTCACGGTTTTGCATCCAGGAGCGCTATAAATAACTTTGCAGCCGTTATCTGGGTTCTATGTGCAGTTCGACCCGGTACTCCGGATATTTCTCTTTCAGTCTTTCGTCTATGGAATGTGTCAATCTGTGCGATTCCTCCACACTCATGTCTTTTCTTACTGTGATATGAGCGCTCACATGTCCCCCCCTTTCGTCGAAATAGGCGTGTATGTTGTGGTGGCCTTTAACTTCAGGGGATTCTATCAGTATCTTTTCCAGAGCCTTCTCCACATCCCTGTTCAATACGGGACCGGTCGGTTCGGTGTGTACAACAGTCTCACCGTTAACAACACCGCTGACCGCTTTTTCAACCTCGGAGGCTATTCTGTGGGCATAGTCAGTACCTGTCTGTCCGTCCACCTCCACATGCAGAGTGGTGACCCTGTTGTTCCTGTAATCGTGAACGAATATCTTATGGACCCCGAGAACACCGTCCACAGACCTAGCTGCCCTCTCTATCTCCCTTATCTTCTCCGGAGATGCGTTCTTTCCGGCAAGAACCGCGGCTGTATCGAACGCCATTTTTGCACCGGTAAAGGCTATGAAGAGGCTTATGCCCATACCTATCAGAGCATCTGCCAGAGGAAAACCGGCCTGAACAAGAAAGATTCCCATAAGAACACCGATGGTGGTCAGCGCATCCGACCTGTGATGCCATCCGTCGCCTCTAAGCATGTTGCTGTCGGTTTTTTTTGCCAGAGAAAAACTGTATCTGGCCATTGCCTCCTTTACGAGAATTCCTGCCATAAGGACGGCATAGGCCGGTATCGTAAGACCTCCTATCGCAGGTTCGCTCCTATCCAGCACCCTCCCGACCGATGTTATGAGGAGCTCTATTCCAACGGCTATTAGTGCCAGATAGATTACAAGAGAGGCTATGTACTCGTATCTGCCGTGACCGAATGGGTGCTCGCTGTCAGGCGCTTTCTTCGATGCCTTTGCACCCAGAATAACGATAAAACTGGTGCCCACATCGCTCATGGTATGAACGCCGTCCGCGATTATCGCAACGCTGAAAACCATCATGCCGATGAGAATTTTAGCCGCAGCCAAGCCTATGTTTCCCGCTATGCTCACTAGCGCCTCTCTGTACGCGTATCTCGACCTTGTTTCGGGATCATCGATCTTTTCCTCTGCTCTGCACACATCCACACATCTAACGGAAGGATAAGGGTTTTTCGCCGCATTTCCGGCAGCGTTCTCGCAAGCCTTAAATAACAAATTGATTTATGCGCAAAAACTGGTGAAAATATGGCTCTATGGCAAGGCAGGTCCGTAAGGAAGCGCACAGGCGGAAGATATCGCCCCTTCAGGAAGAAGAGGAAATTCGAGATAGGCGCGGAACAGCAGTTCACCGTCATCGGAGAGAGAAGGCTCAAGAGAACGAGAGTCAGAGGCGGAAATCAGAAAATAAGGGTGCTGGCAGAAAAATATGCCAATGTCCTGGACCCGAAAAAGAAGAAGGTAATCAAAGCGGAAATCATAAGCGTGGTTGAAAACCAGGCTAATCCAAACTATGTTCAGAGGAACATAATAACTAAGGGAGCCATAATAAAGACCTCCGCCGGAAACGCGAAGGTCACATCCAGACCGGGGCAGGATGGCACGATAAACGCTGTTCTGGTGAAGTGAGATGCCTTCAAGAAAGGAGGGTAAAAAGGTCCTCTGGCCCGTTTATTTTGACATTCATGCAAAAAGGTCGGGAGGGCGAAGAATTCCGAAAAACCTTGCTGTCGAAAACCCGAAAATAGAGGAAATAGCAAGGGCTGTCAAGAACCTGGGAATCGAGTACGAGGTCGAGTATGAATCCAGATATCCGGCTCTCTGGTGGAGGGAAAGCGGGAGAATTCTCGTAAAAACACGGATGAAGAAGGAAGAACTCCTCAAAAAGGTCGCAGAGATAATAAAAAATAATAGAGCGGATTAAAAGGATTATCTGTCCTGAGGAGTTTCTACCTCGTCCACTATCTTTTTACCTGTGGCCACACTGTCCACGGAATGGATATCGGCACCCGACTCCTCCAGGACCATCTTTATCTTTTCAAAGTCCAGGTCATCCCCTTCTATCGTTATCTTTATCGTCTCGGTCTCCTGGTCCACTTCTTCCAGTGTGCAGTTGACGCCGCTCACTCCGCCGAGAGCGCTCAGCTTTTTCGATACCTCGACTATTGAAGGGGAATGCGGCTTCAGGACGTCCAGCACAAGCCTTCGTATGTCGCCCACTTTTATTCCTTCCTGTTGGTATGGGCAGATTTGAACACCTATTTAAGAATATCCTCGAAAGCATCGATGCGGTGGCACAAAAGATATATTATAGAAGGCTAATCGGCGGTCGCATGCCAGAGCAAAAGCAGAGTAAAGTTTTCTCCCTTCCCAAGAAAGGACAGAGGAATAGATGTAAGACTGGTATAGATACTCTGGATGCGATTTTAAATGGGGGAATACCCCGAGGTAATACTGTTCTGGTAACGGGTAGCTGCGGTACTGGAAAGACAACAACAAGTCTCGAGTTTCTTGTGCACGGAGCGCTCTATGGTGAGAACTGTCTGTTCATTTCTGTTACGGAGGCTTCGGAAAAATTGCTGGCCAACCTCATACCCTATGAATTCTTCGACGAGAGCCTGCTGAAGCGAGGAAAGCTCATATTCATCGATATGCCCGCAATATATGAACGGCTAGGCCTTCAGAAATCCGAGTTCTCATTCGAGGAGATCGATCTTCTTGTGAATGCCATAGGAGACATAGTTAAAGAGCTCAAGATAAAGAGACTGGTTATAGATTCCGTAACCTCCGTGTGTTTTCAGCTGAAAACAGAGGAAAAGATAAGGGATTTCATCCTAAAACTCGGTAAGAAGCTCTCGGACCTCGGCTGCACAAGTCTGCTGGTCTCCGAGATACTCCCGTCCGATGCGAGGTATTCCACATACGGGGTCGAAGAGGCGATAGCGGACGGGATAATCCTCATGGGGAATTATGAAAGGCGGGGAGACCTTCTAAGGACGCTGCAGGTAGTTAAAATGAGGGGCACCACGCATTCGAGGGCGAAATACGTGCTGGACCTGACCCCGATAGGAGTTCTGCTTGTTCCGATGCTGAAGGGAGGTGGCGATTGATGGGTGTCGTCGAAAAGGTTTTTGAGAGTCTGAAAGAAATACCGGAAAGTTCTGTCATCGCACTGGAAGCCAATTCAGATGCGTATTTTGATGTGATAAGAGCCATAACTGAAAAAATATCGATATACAAGAATCTGGATGTGATATACATAAACTCAACACTTCCCGCCAATTCAATAATAAGCGTCATGGACCTTCTTGACATTAAACGCGATAATATCTATTTCGTTGACTGCGGTTCGAGCGTTCTTCTGACACAGCAGACGAAAAACGGCCACGTGCTTTTCGTGGAAAGTCCGACCATGCTGGAGAACATCATGCTTAAAGTGGAGTTCCTTCTAAGAAAACTGGACAGGAAAAAGGGCAAACTGGTATTTCTGGATTCGATAAACTCACTGGCCATCCACAACAGCCTGAGCATACTATCGGAATTCATGCACATACTTTTCAACAACATGAGGTCGAAGGGTGCATACACCGTGGTTCTCTCCATAAAGGAGCAGAGTTCAGACGACATCTCACGGGCTCTGACCATGGTATGTGACGAGAAAATAGATGTCAAGGAGGAGTGGTGATGGCGGTAAGAGAATCAGGTGTGCCCGAACTGGACAAATCTCTGGGAGGAATTCCCGAAGGGTTTGCCATACTGGTATATGGTTCGCCTGGCTCTGGTACGGAGCTTTTTGCAAAGCAGTTCGCGGCGGCCGGCGTCGGAAAAGAAAATGTGATATATTTCACGACGAGCGAAAGAGACGAAGATGTCCGAAGTACTATGAAACATTTCGGCTGGAACCCAAACATAACCATCATCAACATAGGTGAGGAATACTACGACAAGATTCTCGCAAAGGAGCTTGAGATAAGTAAATACAGGCAGGAGGGCGTCTCCATAAAGGATATAAAGAGGCTGAGGGGCCATGAGATTTCAAAAGGAATCAACTTTCTCACGAAAATAACGTATGAGATTTCAAAACTCAAACCTCCTTTCAGGGTCATAATCGACTCTCTTGATTTCTTCCTGGAATACTACGAGCCCCAGCAGGTAATATCGGCTCTGAGAACAATAAAAGCTCACAGCCAGTATCAGAGAGGCATTGTGCTTGCGACCATGCTGAAAGGCGTCCACGAGCCCAAGACAGAGAGCGGTGTCGAAGAGGTCGTCGACATAATAATCGAGCTCGAAAAACTCAGAAAGGAGAAGGAATTCCAGAGATATCTCATCATCCAGAAGGTCAGAAACCACCCCGAAAAAGTCGGTATAATGGAATACACGATCACGGAAAGAGGGATTACGCCAAAGTGATGGAATGGAATACGATGCGGTTGTTGTAGGTGGGGGGCCCATAGGGAGTAAAGTTGCCGGAATCATAGCAAAATCCGGTTTTTCCGTACTTATATTGGAGGAACACAGAGAAATAGGGCGGCCCGTGCAGTGTTCCGGCCTCGTGAGCAGAAAGGTTCTCGAACTCTCGGGAACCGGAAAAAGGTCGGTTATCAGGGGATTGAAAAAGGCAAGGATAGTTTCTTCCGGTGCTGAACTGGTTATAGAGTCCGAGAGAGAGAGGGTCTTTGTAATAAACAGGAGCGTGTTTGACAGAGAAATGGTGAGAAATGCCATAAAAGACGGTTCCGATGTAATGCTCGGAACTAGGGTCGAGAACTTTTCAAGGAGCGGGGGAGGTGTGGAGATAGCGGTGAACTCCGGCGGGAATGCCGCTCGCATAAAGGCCTCCCTGGTCATAGGCGCCGACGGCCTGTATTCTGTCACCGCACGCTCATTCAGACTCGAAGGGCCCGCAGAGATTCTGGGTGCGTTCCAGGCCCATGTAACGGATGAAGTGGATGAGGTTAGGGTCTTCCCGGAGCCGGAAAATTCGTTTTTCTCCTGGCAGATACCTCTTTCGAAAGGCTCGTTGATAGGGAGTGCCGCCATCGGTGGGAAAAAACCATATGAAATCCTCAAAAACAGATTCAGAGATTTCGAAAGAAAATCGATCGCGATATACAGCGGGGGAATACCGGTGGGCTATTCGAAAAAAACGGTAGACAACAACGTGATGCTGGTGGGGGATGCCGCTTCACAGGTGAAACCTCTCTCTGGAGGCGGTCTTTATCCGGGTCTTGTATCCGCCGAGATATGCGGAGAAGTGGCGGTTAAAGCGCTCAGAAATGAGGATTGCAACAAAAAATCCCTGTTGGAATATCAGAGAAAATGGCAGAGTGGAGTCGGCAAGGAAATAAAGAACGGGCTCCACCTCAGGAAAATCTATCGAAGCCTGAAGCGGAGAGACCTGGATAAAATTCTGAAAGCTCTCAACAACAGAAAATCACTCTCAATAATAGGGAGCATGGGTAATATAGACCACCCTTCAGCGATTGCGGGCCCTCTCGTAAAGAGCTCTCCTAAACTTCTCGTATTTGCCCGATATCTGTCTGGTCTTCTCGTCTAACCATGGAAATTTTCCGTAGTTATCATTCAGATAGTACATGTATGCCAGTATGGCGGAGCCTCCGGCCAGGCCTATGAAAAGGAAGAGCGGCCACAGGGGGATACCCTTTCTTACGGAGAAACTGGTGTACGGGATTATGGCATCAACCCCCAGATAGGTTACATTCAGGCCGTGCCTGTAATATGCCATATCCGTCGCATTAGGACTCCTTGTAGCATAAGCCCACTCTTCTTTCGAAAAGAAGGACATGGATTTCATGACAAAATGCGCGGGTGTGTTGTTGGTCGAGTTCGAATAGTCGAATTCCAGAGAGAATCTGACATAATAAACTCCTTCGGGGGTGGACTCCGCGGTCTTCATTGTCAGCGTAAACGATACGTTCGATCCGGGATGGAGTTCGGGAATCGTATCTGTATATATGAGCCCGTTTCCCTGCTGGATATTCGGAGGATTAGAAAAACTTTCATCTACTTCTCTGTATGTCTCCAGAGTCGCATAGGCATATATTTCGGAGGTCAGCACTATGTTTTCCATGGTTCGGTTATAGGGGTTGTAAAGCCTGAATTGAAGATTTCCGGAATTGCCGGGATATATGGTGGGGCCCGAGAAATTCTTAAGAAGAAAATTCGTTTTCGCAGGATTGCAAACATACTCCTCCACCGTGGGCATACCGAAAGGGTCGTCTGCGGCCATCGCAAGTGTTGGAAACATGAGTATGAAGACCGCAAACATTACGGAGAGAAGTCTCTTAATCATCATGCTCCACAACCGACAAGAGTATAAAATATTTTCTTAAAGAAGGTGTTCGTAGGTTATTTGCCCTATTGCTATACGGAATCGATTTAACGGATAAATCAGAGTTGTGGGGGTGCCAGGCAGACATTCCGATTTTATATCTATCGGAAACCAGCTTCATCATTCCGTACCGGGAAAGGATATCGGGATTCAATCACGGTATTTATCCGATTTAATTTTCCATATCGCATCGGCTATTTCCCCTATTTCCTCGGGCGTCAGGTCTTCGACCCTCATTGAACCGTATTCCGTTTCCACGATGCCGTATTTCGGCTTGAGAGCGCTCCTCACCGTCTTTCTCCTGGCGCTGAAAAGGGTTCTCACCACATCCTCGAAGAGTTTTTCATCCCTGACCCTGAACGGAGGCTCCTTTCTCGG
>JAJRVK010000108.1 GCA_024277315.1 archaeon
AGCACGGCTCTCTCGGGAATATCCTGGGAAAGAGCCATGGTATACCAGAACGGAGTATGGAAGACATACGGAACTGCAAGGCTTGCCAAGTACAACCTGGGATTCCCGCTCGTTGACAACACCATGGGAATGTGGGTATACACAACCGCAGCCGGAACGCTGACAGACAACGAGCCCAGTGTAACATCCACGGACATACCGCTGGTCAAGGGCTGGAACCTCGTCGGTTATCCGAGCAACACTCCGAGGGATGTGGCAACCGCTTTGACAGGAATACCGTACGACTATGTGCAGGCATACAACACCACAACGGGACAGATGGACATTCTTGCGGCGACCGACATCATGGAACCCGGTAATGGATACTGGATACACACCACAGCAGCGGCCACGTGGACGCTGGCATGGTAAAACCCTCCAAAACCCTTTCTTTTTGTTAATTCCTTTTTTCGACTTTTGCATCCACTACGATGTGTGCGATTCCCGGCGCATATGACTTTATCTTCCTAAGGTTTATTCCCAGAACCTTGTACCCGGAATCTTTTGCGTTGGCCCTTACCCTCAGAATGGGCCTTTGAGGAAGCAGTTCTTCCGGGCAGGTTTCGTGATAATGGATTATTCCCATGTCCTTCAGAACAGAGAATCCTTTTTGTAGGAAGAGATGGGTTTTTCCGACATAACCCATTATAACTCTATCCGCAATATTTTCGGGACACACCTCTCTGTTGTCCCCTAAAAGCGGTTCTATGATGCCTTCAACCCTGTTAAGAAGGATATTCTCTCTGAGATATTTGAATGATGTTGGATTTTTCTCGCACGCGCAGATCTTTTTCGGGCGGGAGTGCACGGCCATTGGTATGGAAAAATATCCTATGCCCGCGAACATGTCCACGATAATCTCGTTATGCGATGGCAGATAGGCCATCCTCACCCTCTCGTCTATATTGCCGGATGAGAACATGATCTTCGAGGCGTCGAACCTGAATCTCACTCCGTTCTCCAGATGTACCGTTTCCGCATCATCACCCCACAGGAACTCGACCAGCGGTTCTCGATATTCTCCACCTATACCACCGACATCTCTGAGGACGGTCCTGGCCCCGAGAACATCGGCATAGATTTCCGCAATTTTCAGTTTATGCTTCTCAAGCTGTTCGGGTATTTTGAGTATAAGAACGTCTACGAATAGTTCCCACTTTCTCGGAAGAAGAGCCTTTTTCTCTCCGATATCCATTCTTTTTTCAATGATATCGAAGGGGGCCGGAGGCCTTTCTTTGAACAGAGGTTTACACTGTTCCACGATTTCACCGTATTTTTTTGCTTCTTCCACCATTTCCGCCCTTATCGGAATCTCGACCCATTCCCCGTCCCTTATGAATTTCCTTTCTCCGTCCACTGCCCTTATCTCAAAGAGCTTTTTTCGAATATCTTCGGCACATGATTTCTGAATGCGAATGGCGGGATACACGGTATGCAAATAGGAAAACAAATCAAGATTATGTATGGACCCTACGAATTTGTTTCCTGCCAAATCTTTTAAACCACCGACTTATTCCAATCTATATGGGCGAAATCCAGCCACACAGACACTGTCCCGTATGCGGAATCTCAATGCCGGCCGACCAGGAATTCTGCTCGAAGAAGTGTGAAGATAGATGGAATGCCGTGGTGAAACAGAAAAAGAAGGTTATCTATCTTATGAGGATACTGGTTGCGGTTGTGATAGGAATCCTTCTGGTTTCAATGCTCCTGCGGTGATTCCATGATATGTGTCGGAGGAACGTTTGAATATCTCCATAAAGGCCATAGAGCACTGCTTGATAGAGCATTTTCTCTCGGAGGAAAGGTCTACATAGGGCTGACCACCGATGAATTTGCTTGCAGAGGAAGGAATAGGTCGGTTCTCCCATATGAAAGAAGGAAATCGGTGCTAGAAAAATATCTCTCTGGTAAAGGATATGAGGATTATCTAATATTTCCTCTTGAAGACAGATACGGATGCGCTCTGGACGACGAATGCACCGACATGGTTGTCTCGGAGGAAACGGTCGGAACAGCTGCAGAGATAAACGAAATAAGGGGAAAAAAAGGTCTTGCCCCTCTGAAGATACATGTGGTACCATATGTACTGGCCGAGGATTTCTGTCCGGTAAGCTCAACAAGGATTGCTGAGAGGGAAATAGATGTCGAAGGCCGTCTTCTCAGAGCGCTGAGAGTAAATGTCGGTTCCGAGAACCCGAATAAGGTGATGGCTGTACGAGATGTCTTTTCCATGTTTTATGAGGATGTAGATATTAAAGTGGTCAAGGTGGAGTCTGATGTTCCCGAGCAGCCTTTCGACCGTGAGACCGTTAAGGGTGCCATAAACAGAGCGAAGAAAGCCCTCAGAGATGCGGATCTGGGCATAGGCATAGAGGCGGGACTTCTCTGGAATGATGTCGAAAAGAGGTACTTCGATGTACAGTACTGTGCCATCACAGATAAAAGAGAGTGGATAACAGTGGGGCATGGGCCCGGTTTCTATTATCCCGATGTGGTAATCGAGCGTGTGAAAAAGGGAAGAAGCATAAGCGAATCCATGAAAGAGGTGTTCGGTGTCGAGAATATAGGGTACAAGGAAGGTGCCGTAGGATTTTTGACAGAGGGAAAATATGGGAGAAGGGAACTGACAAAAACCGCGGTGCTCATGGCATTTGTTCCGAGGATAAAGAAAGATATTTATAAAATATAATCAAAATTTCATCTTTTGCCGATGTGTCTCAAACTTTATATAGAAAAACAGGATGGTGGCACGACTCGGGGTTAATGGTGAAAGAAATGACAAAGAAGGCTCTCCAGATAATAAGAGACGCTGAGGAGAAGGCGCTCCACGCTGTCGAAAAGGCTGAGAGAGAGATAGCCCTTACCGTCCGCAATGCAGAGGAAGAGGCAAAGAAAATGAGGGAAACCGAGCTCTTCAAACTGAGGAAGGAATACGAAGAGAGAAAGAAGATGGAAGGCGAAAAAGCCAGGAAAGAGGCGGAGCGGATAGAGAAAGAGAGCGAAGAGAAGACTGCGGAGATAAAGCGACTTTCCCGGGAGAACCGGCAGAAAGCGGTCGATTTCGTTCTTTCCAGGATTTTTGAGGGAGAATGATGTATCCCGAGAGGATGAGGTCTGTCGATATAATTGTTGAAATGTCCAGACTTGATGCTCTTCTGAAGGAACTTCACGCAACCGGGATAATGGAGATAGTTGACGTACAGAACACGGGAAAGGATTACCTGGATATGATAAGTAAAACAGGCTCTCCGGCCGAGATAAGGGAACTCAGTTCGCTCATCATAAGGGCCGAAGAAATACTTTCCGATTTTGATATGGCCGAGGAAGGCGGAGGCGAAAGAATAAAGGATATGATTTTTCCGAAAGCTCCTGAAAAGATGCCTGTCAGAAGGAAAGGACTCTGGGAATTGAAGGAAAATGCGGAGACGATCTTCGACTCCGTCGAGCGGAGGGCCGAGGAACTCTCCGAGGAGATTGAAAGGACCCTTGAGAAAATTGAGAAAAGAAGAAACCAGCTGGATGATCTCGCCAAGATAATGGGTATGGATATGGACCTCTCTCTTCTCGGAAGAGGGGATTATGTCGTTACAAAGGTGGGTGAGGTCAGAGACATATCTCTCTTAAAAAAGGAAATGACCGGAATTAAGACCGCATCATTCGATTCCTCGCTATTTTTCAGAAAGAAAGATGTGGAGAAATATGCGGTAGTCGCCGTATGCTACATCAAGGATGAGAACCTTCTGACCTCGGCTCTGAGAAAAGCGGGTTTCCAGGAATTCGATCTAGAAGGCCTTAAAGGAACGCCGCAGGAAGCCGACCGTCTGCTGAGGAACGAAATTGCACGACTGGAGAAGGAACTTAAAAAACTTAAGGCCGAGATGCGGAAACTGGCAAAAGGATGGGAGAAAAAGCTTGAGGTCCTTGTGGAGGAACTTGAGG
>JAJRVK010000109.1 GCA_024277315.1 archaeon
AAAACCCTGATAATCGACCCCATAGACGGCACATACAATGCGCTAAGAGACATTCCGATATATTCGATATCCCTTGCGATAGCGGAGAATTCCATGGCCGACACTTCCCTGGCACTGATAAGAAATCTCTCCACGGGTGACGAATTCAGGGCCGAAAAAGATAAAGGGGCTTACAGAAAGGGGAAGCGGATAAGAGTCAGGGAATTCTCTGTAGAAGATTCGGTTTTCTCGGTTATGCTGGGAAAAAGAGCGCATAGGGATGCCCACGGAATAGCGAAAATTCCGAAAAGGGTCAGGTCCTTCGGTTCCGCCGCCCTCGAAATCGCAATGGTTGCTTCGGGAGCGCTTGACCTTTATTACTACCAGGCATGCGAAAAAAGCGGAGGTTTACGGATTGTGGACATCGCCGCCGGCACACTTATACTGCGAGAGGCGGGGGGTGAGGTTTATAATGAAAAAGGAGTTCCCTTGGATATGGAACTCGATGTGAAAAAAAGGACCTCTGTAATGGCGGTTGGTGACATATCGGTCCTGGAGGTGCTGAGATGAGGTTCGGTATAACCGCAAGGATGGCTTCCAAGGAGGCTACCGAGCTTGTCCATCAGGCACTTGTGTTCCTTGAGCCGGAGCATGAGGTTCTTCTCGAACCGATAATCGCGAAGAAACTCGGCAGGAATGGCGTTGAAATAGAGGATATGGATGTGGATGTTCTTATAGCCATAGGTGGTGACGGTACGATTCTGAGGGCTCTTCAGCACACCAAGGCACCCGTTTTTTCCGTTAATGTGGGTTCCCTCGGTTTTCTCACCGAGGTCTCTCCGGACGAAATGCTCTATGCCCTTGAAAGAATAGTCCAGAATGACTACATGGTGGACGAGAGGATAAAGTTGAAGACGGAACTCAACGGGGAGAGGCTCCACGATTCCACCAACGAAGTGGTCATTCACACATCTCAGATAGCCAAGATAAGGCATTTCCAGATATTCATAGACGAAGAGCTGGTGGAGAGCGTCAGGGCGGACGGTATAATAGTGGCAACACCCACAGGCTCAACATGCTATGCCATGAGCGTCGGTTCTCCGATAATAGTGCCGGGTCTGAGTGCGTTCGTCATAGTTCCTATAGCCCCTTTCAAACTTTCGGCCAGACCAATGGTCATATCCTCGAAAAGCAGGATAGAGATAAAGCTATACGAACCCAGGAAGAACTGCATACTCGTACTCGACGGTCAGTTCGACATAAAGATGACTCCGAAAGACTCCCTCACAATCTCACTATCGGAGGAAAAGGCAAAGTTCATCAGATTCGGCCAGGACTTCTACAGAAAGATTAAGGAAAAGCTTGGCGTTTGACGGCCAGTATCGGATTTCAATCGAATAACCAAAACTTGTATATAGGATTACGTACAATAGGGTAACGGATATCAGAAGAGGAAGGATGTGGTAATGTGAGAAAAAAGCCATATATGGGCATAAGAGCTAAGGCGCTCCTCGCCGTTGTCCTGTTAGTTCTGGTGCCCTCTCTTTTCCTGGCCGTTGTGGCCTATCAGCTACGGGAGGATGTCGCGGATACAGCACGGGAGAACACCGTCAGATACCTCGAAAATCAGATAAGAAAGGACATAATCAAGCTAAACTCCAATGCTTCGGAGTGCATAGAGAATTATCTGGGCAAGATGGAGGTGCTTGGGGAGAGCGCTGGTTTCCACATCGGAGAACATCTTGGTTCCGCCAGTCCGGTTGCGGATGTGGTGTGGGGCAGCAAATATCTTCTCGAACAGGTGAACAGAACGGCGCTGAGAAAGGTTATGGATGGAGAGGTAAATGACCGCAACTACACGGCGATGGTGGGTATTGCTGGAAAGGATAGAGTGGATGCGGCTCTGGAATACTTCTTCGAAAACCTCACCATGGATTATTCGAACTCCCACGTGAACGAATCCGCATATTCCGCTTTCAACGAAGTCAATGAGATACTAATGGATAACGGCAGCCATGCAATGTACGATTTTCTGTATTCCATGCTGCTTCCGGAAGAGCGGAAGAAACTGGATTACATAATGTCGGCAGGCGGCATGCTCTACTCGTTCAGAAGCGTTCCCGAGATGCTGTGGTCCTATTTCGCATCTGAAGATTCCGGATTCATAGTACTCATCCCTTATGATGCTCGCTTCTCTCCCCTCTTCAATCCGCATGTGAGGAACTGGTACGAAAAGGCGAAAGATGCCGGCAAACCCATATGGTCAGATGCGTATGTGGACGAGATAACGAAAAAGCCGATGGTAACGTATTCCGTCCCTGTATATGAAGGGGAAAAACTTCTCGGAGTGGCTGGATTCGACCTGTTGCTCTCCACCCTCGAGAAGAAGACCGAGGAGTTCCTGGAGCCGGGTAACGGTTTCGCATTTACGGTGTGCAGAAACGGGAGCGCCCTCACATATCCGGACGAACGTATGCTCGGCAAATCCCTAACGATGGGTGACGGTGGATTCAACATGAGTGTGAGGGAAATGCTGAACAATACGGCGGGCTCTGCAAATGTCACCGTAAACGGGAAAGAGGCTTTTCTTGCCTATTCCACCGTGGACAACACGGAATGGAAGTTTGCGACGGTAGTCTATTACGATGTCATATACGAAGAGGCCGGAGAGAGTGCGGATGAAATCGGCGGAATAATAGAGATGAAGTCCCTGTATCTTCTGATGATTCTTCTTTCCGTCGGCCTGATAACTTTCATAGCTGCATTCTTCACGGCGGATTCGTTCCTGAGGGATGTGAAGCGTCTTACGAGAATAGCGGACGAGGTCAGCAGAGGAAATTTCGATGTGAATCTTGACATAGGTGCTAAAGACGAGCTGGGAGATCTTGAAAGGTCGATAAAAAGGATGGTCAACAGCATAAAGGTCGCTATGAAAGAACTGGAGAAGGGGGAGAAATGAGCGACATAGACCGATTGGAGGAGATAATCATCGAGTACGCCGGCCCCATAGCAAAATACATGATCAAAGCGGAGATAAGGAAGATGGGATACTCGAGAGACAATTTTCCGAAGGAAAAGCTGCCGATACTGGCGAGAAAGGTCATAAGAGCTTCGATAACAGATCCGGGCTGGAGGGAGATATGCCTGAGAAGAATATACAGGGAAATCTTGAAGTGATTTCATTTTTTGTCGATTCCCCCTTCGTCATCTTTATATAGGGAAATCTTTTGTGAGATTCCGTGCACGAAGAACTTCGAGAAAAGATTGCTGGCGAGATAGCCATGTCGGACGAACCCGGTGCCACGATAAGAAAATGGAGGGAGGAATTCAACGTATCCCAGCAGGAGCTTTCAAGAAAAATGGAAATCTCTCCCTCGATGATAAGCGACTACGAATCCGGAAGGAGGAAATATCCCAGGATTCTCACGGTCAGGAAGATAGTCGATGCCCTTGTGGAAATAGATCTGGAAAGAGGCGGTAGAAATGTCAACAGGTTCACCTTCACCGCCATAAACGAGTCCATACTCGATATAAAAGAATTCTCCAGAGGCGTTTCCATAGAGGAGTTCGCCGAGATGCTAAGGGGAGATATCGTCAATTCGAATTACGAAGAAGGAAGGATGCTCTACGGATATACGATAATAGACAGCGTGAAAGCAATACTTTCGATGAGCGCGTTCGAGTACATACGGATATACGGATGGACGAGTGAGAGAGCCCTGATATTCACATCCGTTACCTACGGAAGGTCTCCGATGGTGGCCATACGGGCGAATCCGCTTAAACCGGCGATGGTCGCCTATGTCAGACCGAAAAGCATGGACGAGCTGGCAATAAAGCTGGCAGATATAGAGAGGATTCCTCTGGTCAGAACCCCTCTTACCGAGAAAGAGATAATAGAACATATGAGAAAAACGGAGGTTTGAAGATGAACGACGGTTCGGCTGTTACCTTCCGGAGAAATAAAAAGGAAGGAGGCATAAGATGAGGGCCGGAATAGTGAGCTATGGTGCATATATACCGAGATACAGGATAAAGCCCGAAGAGATAGGAAAGGTATGGGGAGAGGACGGTGTTGCCCGCGGAAAAGGTCTGGGTATAATATCTAAATCCGTGCCGTCGCCGGATGAGGATGTCATAACCATAGCCGTCGAGGCCGCAAGAAATGCTCTAAAAAGAGCGGATATCGACCCGCAGGATATCGGAGCAATATATTCCGGTTCCGAGTCGCATCCCTATGCGGTGAAACCGACATCCACGGTGGTTGCCGAGGCAATTATGGCAGCTCCGGATTTAACGGCGGCGGACTACGAGTTCGCATGCAAGGCCGGAACCGCAGCGCTCCAGAACGTTCTCGGTCTCGTGGAATCGGATATGATAAAATACGGGATTGCGATAGGTGCGGACACCTCGCAGGGGGCCCCCGGAGATCCTCTGGAATACAGCGCATCCGCAGGCGGTGCGGCCTTTCTCGTAGGAAAGGAAAAAGTCATAGCGAGGATAAACGGAATTTACTCCTACACAACGGATACTCCCGATTTCTGGAGAAGGGAGGGACAGCCGTATCCCAGTCACGGAGGGAGATTCACCGGCGAGCCGGCTTATTTCAGGCATGTGATGACCGCTGCGAGGAAGATGATGGAGAAAATGGGTGTCGGGCCTGAGGATTACACGCATGTGGTTCTTCATCAGCCTAACGGAAAGTTTCCGAGAAGGGCCGCCAAAAAGCTTGGATTCACGGACGAACAGGTGGAAACCGGGCTTCTGACACCAAGAATAGGAAACACGTATTCGGGAGCAGTACCTCTCGGACTCTCCGCGGTATTGGACATATCAAAACCCGGCGACAGGATACTGGCAGTCTCTTTCGGTTCCGGTGCAGGTTCGGATGCATTTGACATAGCCGTTACAGATGAAATGGAAAATTTCAACAGGAATGCGGCGCCGCTCATCTCCGAGATGGTTGAAAATGAGGTATTCATAGATTATGCCACCTATGTCAAATATCGCGGAAAGATAAGGAGGAAAGGTGATTGAATGAGCGATGGCGAATTTAAAGCCTCCTTTGGCGCAACAAATATGGAAAAGGAGGTTGCGGAATGAGAGATGTCGCGGTCATAGGTATCGGGATAACGAAATTCGGTGAACTCTGGGAGCGCTCCTTCAGGGACATAGGCATAGAGGCTGGCATTAAGGCGATAAACGATGCGGGGATATCCGGCTCGGATATAGATGCGCTCTACATAGGGAACATGTCCGCGGGAGCGTTCATCCGTCAGGAACATGTCGCAGCGCTCATAGCGGATTATGTCGGCCTTGCACAGACATCCCACATCCCTGCGATAAGAGTGGAGGCTGCCGGAGCATCCGGAGCGGTTGCGTTCAGGGAGGCTTTTCTTTCCATAGCTTCGGGAATGCATGATATCGTCGTTGTGGGCGGAGCGGAAAAGATGACCGACATAGGCGACGAGATGGCCAATGCCGTGCAGGGGATGGCCATAGACCAGGAGTGGGAGACGGTTTTCGGTGCCACATACGCCTCTCTTCATGCCATGATGGCTCGCGCCCATATGGAAAAATACGGAACAACGAGGGAGCAACTCGCTATGGTTTCGGTGATAAACCACAGGCACGGCGCGCTAAACCCGGATGCACAGTTCCGGAGGGAAATAAATGTCGACACGGTTTTAAGGTCCGGTATGGTTGCGGAGCCTCTGAGGGTTTTCGATATGTGCCCGTTATCCGACGGAGCGGCGACCATCGTACTGGCTTCCATGGATGCCGCAAAGAAATTCACGGACAGGATTGTGAAGGTCAGAGGAATAGGGCAGGGTTCCGATACGATAGCGCTGCACGACAGACGGGACATAACCACGATTGATGCGACGGTGTATGCCGCAAAAAGGGCTTACGATATGGCAGGAATAAAGGCCAAAGATGTGGATGTCGCCGAGGTTTATGACAGTTCCACCATATCGGAGATAATGGCCATAGAGGACCTGGGATTCTTTGAGAAAGGTACGGGCGGAAAGGCTGTCGAAGAGGAGAGAATAGCGCTTGGCAACGAGATTCCGGTGAATACCTCGGGAGGTCTCAAATCGAGGGGGCATCCGGTGGGAGCCACGGGCATCGCTCAGATAGTGGAGATAGTCAAACAGCTGAGAGGCGAGGCGGACGGAAGACAGGTAAAAGATGCGAAAATAGGCCTCGCTCATGCCATAGGCGGAACAGGCGGTACCGCCGTTGTCAGCATACTGGAGGGATGTGAATGAGCGATAGCGAATTCGAAACCTCCAGCACCATACAGAAAGGAGAGGAGGTAAAATCATGAATATGCCGAGGTTCTGGAGAGAGATACAGGGCAGATACAATCTCATAGGGAGCAGATGCGGAAACTGCGGTGATTATTTCTTCCCGAAAAGGGACATCTGTCCGAAATGCCACAGAAAGAGCATCGGAAAGATGGATGCGGTGAAACTGGGCGGTAGCGGAAAAATCGTCTCGTACACTGTGGTGCACGATGCTCATCCTGAATACAGCGATATGAAACCGTACGTGATGGCGATAATCGAGCTTGACGAGGGCGTGAGGTTGACCTCCCAGATAGTGGACTGCAGCCCGGAAGAGGTCCGTACCGGAATGAGAGTCAGAGCAACATTCAGGAAACTGGCCGAAGACGGGAAGGAAGGTGTCATATTCTACGGTTACAAGTTCAGGCCGGAGTGAGAGCATGAGGGATTTCAGGGTGGCGATAGCACAGTGGAGCGCTGAACCGGGCAACAGAGAAAGAAACCTGCAAAGAATACTGGAAGGTATTGAAGAAGCGGTCAAACTCGAGGCTCAGCTTCTAATTTTTCCGGAACTCTTCCTCACCGGCTACAATATAAGGAATGAGATTTTCAGACTTGCGGAGACAATCGAGGGAGATTCCGTTAAGACAATCGGTAAGGCCGTGGAAAAAAGCGGAATACACCTGATATTCGGTATGCCTGAAAGAGATGGGAGCAGAATATACAACTCTGCCGTTTTAATCAGTTCGGACGGCAAAGTCCATGCCTACAGGAAGGCAATGCTTCCGAACTTCGGACCCTTCGAAGAAAACCTCTACTTCACCCCTGGCAACGAATTGCCTGTTTTTGAGACGGAACTCGGAAAGCTGGGGATCGAGATATGCTATGATCTGTTCTATCCGGAAATAACTAAGATTTATGCCGGAAAAGGTGCTGAGATAATGGTGAACATATCCGGCTCACCCAGCATTAGCAGGGCCCTATTCGAGAGAGTTTTACCCGCGAGGGCGATAGAGAGCGTTTCGTACATGCTCTATTCCAATAATGTGGGAACCCAGATAGGTCTGGTGTTCTGGGGAGGCTCGAGAATACTATCACCGAGAGGAGAGCTGACGGCAGCCGGAGAGCCCTATGAGGAGGGTATGGTGGTGGCCGAACTGAAAAAGGATGAACTCAGACTTGCCAGACAGTACAGGCCTACATTCAGGGATACGAGACCTGAACTGCTGAAAAAACTCTATGAAACATGGGAAAAGTGAACGGGACATGAGATGAGAATGGAAAATGCCCACATAATCTCCTATGTCTGGGAAGAATTTAAACCACTTATTATGGCGTATCACGAAAACAGGCTCGAGGAGATTGACCTTTCCGGCATACGGTCGGTTGATATCTCTGTAAGCAAGGGGATATGGTGTGTCGGCTCTTTTACAGCCGATGGATATCGGCCCTGTCCGAACAATGCCATTGCGGCCGAATGGAGGCAGTGTCAGGACTGTGCAAAGCCTTTCATTCCCGTTCTGAACTGTGTTTTCGAGCCCCGGTGCGACGGCTCGCTGTGCGGTGCGGATTTCTGTTTGCAGAAGCATGTGGTCTATCTGGCCTTCTTCGGGAATCTGATGAAGATCGGCATGACATCACTAAAAAGAGCGAGAGAAAGGGCCATAGAACAGGGTGCTGATGCCTACGCCATACTGGCGGTTCTTCCGAACAGAATGGCGGCAAGAACGCTTGAAAAGAAAATAGGGCAGAAATACGGCATAAGACAGGCATATGGTTCTGGAGAAATCCTGGCACAGATGGCGAAAAAGACGGATAAAGACGATTTAAAGGTACTCCACACGGAAAAACTGATGGAAATCTTTGAGGAACTAGAAGCTCCATCCGAACTGGTCTTTCTGAATGGTTATCCGATAGAGCTGCCCCTCAGGAGGGTCCCGAAATTGAGGCCGACTGCAACCAGGCACTACGGAAAGGTGCTGGGAATCAAGGGCAAATACCTTATATATGAGTACAGCGGAATATATGCTCTGAATATCTCGGATGTCGTGGGAAGAAGGGTAAATTTAGTCCTGAGATGAATGGATATAATCCATTGCCATTTTAAGTCCTGTTTTTGCAGTATCTTCACTAACTGGGTATGGATAGTTGTACAGAAACCTATCGCCAGGTTTTTCATTGTAGAACGGTCTGTTGCATCCGGGACATCCGGATGTCAGAAATGCACTCTTTGCCGCTTTTTCTAAAGTCTCGGTAGGCGCATACGTGGCGGAAATTTTACCCTTCTCGAATTCGAAACTATCGAATCCTTCCCTGTAAATCAGCGCATGAGAAAGCTGTATTGCCCTGTATCTTCCGGTGGATGGGGCGGAGCCTCCGTTTACTGGCGTATATGCGAACAGAGCCGTATAAATGCCCGTATCTCGAAGTTTTATCATTGTACCTATCAGGTCCTCGTCGCTCTCTCCCAGTCCGACTATCAGATGCGTGTTCCCTTTCCCGAATACTTCAACGGAATCCCTGAGAGCCCTCCGGTTTCCCTCCCATGTGAACCTGTTACCCACGGTTTTTCCCCTTATCTTCTCGAAAATATCCGGATTTGCCGCATCCAATGCTATGCTAAGATGCTCCACGCCCGCATCTCTGAGTTCCAGCATCCGTGCCTTCGATATCGGCACCATCGAAACGGATACGGGTGCTATTCCGTTAAGTTTTTCCGAAAGATAAAGAGTGTCCTCGACGACCTCCCCATAATCCAGGGTCTGAAAACATATTCTCGAGAAGATGTCGTTTCCGTCTTTCAGAGCCCGAATGATTTCCTCTGTCGGGTATCTCGGCCATGTGACCCTCGAGAGTCTTTCGTTCTCCGGATTCTCCCTTCTCTGCGTACAGAAAGCACAGTTTGAGCTGCATCTATCTCCGACCATTATGTACGCTGTCGTTGGCATCGCAGCCATATTCATCCTTCTGAGTCCGAGAGCTCCCAGCGTTCCTATGGACGGTCTTACGTATTCCGGTCCTTGCATCATCTGCCCATAATTCCTATGCCTTATAGCATTGTCGTATGCTGTAAAATAGAGTATCATGAATTTAAAATATAATAAGTAAGGGAAATTCTTATATACTGAATCGAACATTTCTCCCCGGTGATACATTGGAGGACAATCGCGTCTTTATAAACGGCCAGTGGGTCAAGAAGCCCACAAGAGGGAAATGTGCGTACTGCGGCTCGGATCTCCTGGAATTTTACG
The DNA here is from genome assembly GCA_024277315.1 of archaeon. Lineage (GTDB taxonomy): Archaea > Thermoplasmatota > Thermoplasmata > WALJ01 > WALJ01 > WALJ01. Next base: position 9,521 of record JAJRVK010000109.1, read on the forward strand.
ATGACGGGACAGGGATATGCCTGAACTGCGGGAGAACATTTTCATGGTTGAAACCGTTGCCTGGTCCGGTCTCTCAGGGCCACAGAACAGCGCCGCAGACATCCTCCCGGCCCCAGAAACAGCATACGGCATATGTCACACAGAGTTCCGGACCGTTAGAGCCGAAAAGGACGCCCGGAAGGCCGCCCGCACCTCCAGAGCCCGTATCGGAGCACGTCGGGGTTCCCGAAGGCCCGGGATTTCTCTCACCGAGAGCGGTGTCCATACTCGCTTTCATAGGAGCGCTCCTTCTTGGTGTCGGGGCAATAATAACGATCCTTGCAATTCCCATGGGTAGCTGGCCGAAATCATCGGACTATGAGCTGATCGGGAACCTGCGAAAGATAGGTATGATAATATGGGCATCCGGAACGATGATATTTCTGATGGCTGGCTTCGCAGCGGCAGGAACAAGAGAGATGAGCTACAGAGTCAGGGCAACACTGATAGCATCCTCCGTTGCCCTCGCCATCCTATCCTTCTCTTTCTGGCTCGGAATGGCCATTATGACCGGCGGGATGTTTGGTCCATAGGTTCTCTCCCAAACCCTTTTCTCCCTCGAAATTTCCATTTTTTATTATCCTTTTTCCTCGTAGATAAACCGACTCCGGGAATATGGCATCCATCCCTTCGAAAGGCGTCCAGCCTGCCTTGGAATGGAGGTATTCGGCATCTATTCTGCGAACCTTTTTCATGTCTATTACGAGGAGGTCCGCATCTTTCCCGACCTCTATCGAGCCTTTCCGTGGACAGAACCTTTTTGCGGGGTTTTCTATCAATACCTCCACTGCCCTCTTGAACTCCAGAAGTCCTTTTTTAACAGCAACGAGAATGAGGGGGAGGGCTGTTTCGACCCCCGGGATTCCCGAGGGTGCGGTTTCGAATTCCTCCTTTTCCTCCATGGTGTGTGGTGCATGGTCAGATGATATCATATCTATTCTTCCGTCTCTTAGGGCGTCCCAGAGCGCATCTCTGTCCCTCTTTTTTCTCAGCGGCGGATTCACTCTTCCATATGCCTCGTTCTCAAAATCACTGTCAACGGTTAGGAATAGGTGATGGGGTGTGACCTCCGATGTCTGTCCATATGTCCTGTTTTTCAGTAATTCCACAGCCTCTGTGGATGTTATGTGCGCCATATGCAGGGGTTTTCCGCTACTTATCAGCCTTCTCACGGCACTTTCTTCCGCCATATTTGGCCGGTTTCTAAGGTGCTCTATCAGATTGCCCGTTTTTTCGTTACTGATGAATTTCATGTCTTCGGCATGGAATATTACGGGTTTTCCGTAGTCCTTCATCAGGTTCAGGAGATACTGCAGTGCCAGATCATCTAGTTCGTTCACGATTCCGCCAGTTGTTGGAGCCATGAATATCTTAAGTGCGGGAGAGCGTTTAAGGGCCTTTTCATCCAGTATTCTGTTCTTCATCCCTGTGATGAGACCGTAATCCACCACAGCTTTTCTGGATGCTATGTATTCCTTTTCTTCGAGAGCTGGATATCTGTAAAGGAAGGGTTCGGTGTTCGGCATATCTAGTATACAGGTGACACCGCCGAATGCAGCCGACAGGGTTCCGGTTAAAAAATCCTCCTTTTGGGTGTATCCGGGGTCCCTGAAATGCACATGAGGATCCACCCTCCCCGGAAGTATTATCGAATCACCGTAATCTCTGGCTCCCGAAATCCGTTTTTTTATAGCGGCGATTTTTCCGTCGACTATCCCTATGGCACCTTCGATGAGTTCGCCATTGACGTATATTCTGCCTGATATGGCGGTGTCGAATTTCACGCTTGTCAATGGGCGTGGGTAAAAAGTTTTTTGCATGTCGGAGGGCATTGGGACAAAACTATCCCACGCCTCTCACACTGAAAATGTTATGAAGTACACCGATGGCGAAGAGAGCCATCTCTCTCCGATCTTCTCTCTTTTGTCTTATCTTCCATCCGAATCTTCTTTTATCCGCTGAGAATGC
>JAJRVK010000110.1 GCA_024277315.1 archaeon
CTCTCAACCAGAGACTCGCATGGTCCCGTATCGCCCGAATATGCTATCTTTATCCCCTTTCTCGGCGGTCCGAGCACCATATCCGGAGTTATTTTCCTTCCGTCTATCTCTATGCTCTCACCTCTCTGAAGCCTTCCGAAAAGAGGACCTTCCGGAATTCCGAGTTCCAGCGCTCTTTTTTTGTTGAACCTTCCCGGTCTAACATCCTCCTCGAAGACATAGCCGTATGCAGGTACATTGTGGCACACCTCCACGGCCTTTACCGAGTACCCCCTTCCTCTGACGGATTCTCCGGGTTTAAGGTCATGGGCATATATATCGAAGCCCGCTTTGAAATATCCGAGAGAAAGGAGAGCCTTCACGAGATTTATCGTTCCCGGAGGGCCGTAGATATGCAGTTCCTCCTCTCTGTCGTTGAGGTTCATCGTCTGGAGCAGACCGGGAATTCCCAAGAAATGGTCCGCATGAAAGTGGGTTATGAATATCCTGTTTATCTTCATGAAGGATATGCTGGTATGCATCATCTGCCTCTGCGTGCCCTCTCCGCAGTCGAAAAGTATGATCTCGGAGTCGAACTGCAGGGCTACCGAGAGGACATTGCGGTATTTGGTGGGCCACGAGCCCCCTGTTCCCAGAAATACGAGCCTCATCATATCTCCACTGTTTCCTCTCTTGCGGGACCGTAGGACACCATCCTTATTTTCACTCCGGTCTCCTTTTCTATGAAAGCCAGATATTCTTTCAGCGTCTTCGGAAGGGCCGAGATTCCCTCTTTCTTAGCCCTTTCCCATTCGCCATTCTCCACTGTCCAGCCCTCGAAGTCCCTGTAAATCGGTTTTATCTTCGCGATATCCTTCATGGAAGCGGGGAAGCGATCGACCCTTTTCCCGTCTATTTCATAGGCACGGGCCACCTTTACCTTCTCAAGCCCTTCGAGAACATCTATTTTCGTGATCACGATTCCATTGGCTCCGGAAATGCGGAGCGCGTGTTTCACCACGACGAGGTCGAGCCAGCCGCATCTTCTCGATCTTCCGGTGGTCGTGCCGAACTCATGTCCTTTCCGGCCAAGATGCTCTCCTATCTTATTGTCCTGCTCGGTCGGGAACGGGCCCATACCCACTCTTGTGGTGTATGCCTTCACGACACCGATTATCTCGTCTATGGCATTCGGAGGTATTCCGCTTCCGGCCGATGCTCCGCCTCCGATTGTGTGGGATGAAGTTGTATAAGGATATGTGCCGAAGTCCACATCCAGCATCGCTCCCTGTGCTCCTTCCAGAAGTATCTCTCTATCCATGGAGCCATGAAGCATTGCCACCGTGTCCCGGACCATGTCTTTCAGATATTTTCCGTACTGACTGTACTCCTCGAATACTTCATCAACCGACAGTCTTTCTTCCATACCGTATGCCTCGAATATTCCGTTCTTGAGCGGGATTATGAACTCCAGCCTTTCTCTGAGGGTCTCTTCATCCACGAGGTCGCCCATTCTTATGCCGAGCCTCGCAATCTTGTCCGAATAGCACGGTCCTATCCCTCTCCCCGTGGTTCCGACCTTCTTCTTTCCTCTGAACCTCTCCTCGGCGCCATCAAGCATCTTATGATACGGCATTATGACATGGGCTCTGTCGCTTATTACAAGATGTGGCTCTATCCCCCTGCTCCTTATAGCCTCTATCTCGGAGATGAGGACCTTCGGGTCAACCACCACTCCGTTGCCGATAACCGCCGTTTTTCCCTTTCTAACCACTCCAGAAGGAAGCAGATGGAACTTGAAGACCTCATCGCCTATCTTTATCGTATGGCCGGCGTTGTTGCCGCCCTGATATCTGACGACGATGTCCGCCTTCTCGGCGTAGTAGTCGACGACCTTTCCCTTTCCCTCGTCACCCCATTGCGTTCCGAACACGAGCTTAATCGACATGAGACACGGATAGAATCGTTTGTGAATAAAGCTTGCGGTCAGGGGAAATAATTATATCCTGAAGCATTCTGACACTGTGTTCCAGATAAAGAAAAGAGACGGTCTCGCAAGAATCGGCGTTCTCGAACTTCCGCACGGGAAGGTGGAGACACCGGCTCTGATGCCCGTCATAAATCCGAATATGGACTTCGTTTCCGCAGAAGATATGGAGGAAATAGGCGCCCGGATGTTCATAACGAACTCATACATCATAATGAGCACAAAAGGGCTGAAAGAAAGGGCGATTGAGGAAGGAGTGCACGGCATAGTCGGAACGGAAAGGCCGATAATGACAGATTCCGGTGCATTTCAGGGTCACATATACGGGAAGGTCAGGGTCGAGAATCTGGATGTGGTGAGATTTCAGAAGGAGATAGGCGTGGATATAGCGACTGTTCTCGACATATTCTCGGAGCCGCACTTTACCAAAGAAGAGGCCGAAGATTCGGTAATGGAGACATACAGGAGGGGAAAGGAAGCCGTTGAGAACTTTCCGGAGCTGAATCTCGCGGGCCCTGTCCAGGGAGGAGTTCATGAAGAGCTCAGGGAGAGGAGTGCCAGGCTCATGTCATCTCTTCCGTTTGCGATCCACCCCATAGGTGGCGTCGTCCCGCTCATGGAATCGTACCGTTTTTCGGACCTTGTGAAGGTCATAATCTCCTCCAAAAAAGGGCTCGATCCGTCGAGACCCGTGCATCTCTTCGGTGCGGGGCATCCCATGATATTCCCTCTCGCAGCGCTCCTGGGTTGCGATCTCTTCGATTCATCCTCCTATGCCAAATACGCCTATGACGGAAGAATGATGTTTCCGTGGGGTACGGAGAAGATAGATAACATGGAGGAGTTTCCGTGCGGATGTCCGGTCTGCTCGCGATACACACCTGAGGAGATAAGGGCGATGCCGGACAGGGAGAGACACAGACTGCTGGCGACGCACAATCTGTATGTATCATTCTCCGAGATCAGGAAGCTCAGAGAGGCCATAAGAAAGGGCACGTTGTGGGAAATGGTCGAGGCACGGGCGAGGGTCAGACCGGAACTGCTGGATGCTCTCCGGACCATTGGCGGATATTCGGATTATCTCGAGAGATTCGAACCGAGAACGAGGAGGAGCACCTTTCTTTATACGGGACACGAAAGCCTGAAAAGACCGGGAATACAGAGGGCAAGAAGGGATGCGGAGAGAATAGCGCTCGAAAGACCGAGAAAGATACTGCCGGAATCGGAGCATCCGTATTCCAGAATCTATGCGGACATACTATGGAAAGAGAAGAAAAGGTTCGCCGTCAATTCCCCTCTCGGTCTGGTGCCAATAGAGCTCGATTCCACATACCCTTTCGGACAGTCGATATTTCCTGAAATACTCGATAAGGAGACTGAGGAAGAGATGGAAAAGAGGGAGAGGAGCGCTCCGCTCCACATCCCGGATGAGGAATTCAACAGAGACATCGAACAGGTCAGGACGATAGCGAGATTTCAGTTCGGCGATGACGGCGCGGACCTCCTTCTGAGGGGAAAAGTGTCAGTGGTGAAGTCGAAGAAGACGGGCAAAATAAGGAACGTTGTGGTTGACGGCGAGCACATACTCTCGCTGAGAGCGGAGGACGGGATGTTCACCCTGAAACTCAAGGGCGGGGAGAGGCTTCATAAAGCGGAAAATCCCCGTCACAGGGTCATCATTTCGGAGGGGGACGAATTCATAAGGAAGGGGAAGAACGTATTTGCAAAGTTCGTTGCGGACATGGACAAAAGATTGAGACCTGCGGACGAGTGCATAGTGGTGAGCGAGAAGGACGAAGTTCTGGCTGTCGGCCAGGTCATATTGAACAGGGAAGAAGCGCTCTCCTTTGATAAGGGTGTGGCTGTGAAAGTAAGAGAGGGAAATAAAAAATGTAGGACGGAGAAGCTATGTCAGAACTCCTGTGCCCGGTAAACGGGCGATCTGAGCGAACGAATGGACCGAACGGGACGAGCAGAGTTATTTCTCTGCGACTCAGTCTCTTTTTCACCGAAAAAGAGGCGTAGCAAGGTTCATTTCGAACGAAGTGTGAGATGGACCGAGCGGGATTTGAACCCGCGGCCTCCTCCATGCCAAGGAGGCGATCTTCCGAGCTGATCTATCGGCCCATGCTGTTTAATCGGTTTGGAGGTGGGCATGCCAAGGAGGCACGAGGAAAATGCACGACATTTTCCGAGCAAGCCTTCCCGTAAGGGAAGAGCGCGTCTTCCGAGCTGACCTCTCTGCCATTGGTTTTATCGGATGTCTGGAGAATAGAGGGGTGTTTAAAAATTCTGCGGTTGTCTTTTTCAGCTCAATTTCCGGTTATGTGAGTGCCACCCTCATCTTTTATCGCTTTCTCAAGGTTCTCGGGCGAGGTTATTATGACTCTTTCACCGCCGTTCTCGAGAAAATCGATACTCGCTTCTATTTTGGGCCCCATGCTTCCCGGCGGGAACTGCCCCTCTTCGTAGTATTCCTTTATTTCATCAAGCGTGACCTTTCCAAGAGCCCTCTCATCTTCTTTTCCGTAGTTTATGTAAACATGATCCACTCCAGTAAGGATTATGAAAAGGCGCTCTCCGATTAGCTTTGCAAGGAGTGCCGATGCCCTGTCCTTGTCGATGACCGCGTCCACTCCCGTATAGCCTTCCGGAGTCTCTATCACGGGTATCCCGCCGCCACCGCTGGCAATGATTATCTCTCCGGGTGTTTTTCCGAATATGAGCCTTTTTATGGCTTCTTTTTCCACTATGTCTATAGGTTTGGGCGATGGGACGACTCTCCTCCATCCGCCTCTTGCCCTGTCTTCCACCATTGCCCATCCCCTTTCTTTCCGGAGCATTTTCGCCTCTTCTTCGCTGTAGAACGGCCCTATCGGTTTTGTCGGGCTATTGAAAGCCGGGTCTTCCGCGTCCACGACAACCTGAATTATCAGAGATGTTACGGCCCTCTGTATGTCCCTTTTTCGGAGTTCGTTGGTGAGGGCCTGCTGGAGCATGTATCCTATGAGGCCCTGGGATTCCGCAACACACACATCAAGAGGCATCGCCGGCACACCTTTTTTTGAGGCTATTTCATTCTGAAGCAGTATGTTGCCGACCTGCGGGCCGTTTCCGTGGGTGAAGATCACATCGTAACCCATATCTATGATACTGGCAAGATGGCTTGCGCTCTCCTTCACATTCCTCATCTGCTCTTCGTAGGTGCCCCTATCTTCTGGCTTGAGGAGAGCATTCCCGCCGAGTGCTATGACAGCCGTTTTCATGGAATCACCGTGAGGAAGGTGGAGTAAGAGAGGAATTGATATAAAATGGTTTGGAACGGGGGCGCTCCGGTGAAAGAATAATATAGATGGCGTATGGCGGTCCATGGAAGTTCGTACGATTCCTGGAAAAGGACCGTCGTCCAATGTCCATATAATCATGGATGAGAAGATTGCGATAATCGATGCCGGGATACATGAGATAGCGGACGAGACCCTTATGGAGATAAGGGCGGTAACCGAAAGGAAGCCGGATTTCCTGATACTCACCCACAGACATGTGGACCACATAGGTGCCGCCAAAGACATTGCGGACTGGGCGGGATGTACCATTCTGGCGGGAGAGAAGGATGCTGACGCCATAAGAGAGGCTGACGAATGGAGCACGGGGTCCGGAGACTTCGGCCTGGCAGTCTTCCCCGTCGAATTAAAGGTCCTGAGGGAAGGAGACAGGATAAATCTGGGAAAGCATGCCCTGAGTGTAATCGAAACCCCGGGACACACCGTCGGCAGCATATCTCTATACGAGGAGGACACAGGTGCTCTTTTTCCGGGTGACACGCTGTTCGCTGACGGGGGGGTCGGCAGATGGGACCTCCCCACAGGTGACTTTCAGTCACTGAGAGAGTCGATTGAGCGGTTGTCGAATATGGAGGTAAATTCATTATATCCCGGACATGGAAGATCCGTCGAAAAAGACGCTGATATGCACATAAGAATGTCTTTGAATGCCTTGCTATATTATTATTGAATTTCGTCTTTAAATGATGGAGAAAGGTTTTAAAACCCCATGGGATTCTCACTCTTCCCCGCAGGAAAAAGGAGGAAAAACCCGTTTAAACCGAGGAAAACAAAGGAGACCCATTAATGAGAGGAACGACCATATTCAACCGCTACCTGAACACCCCATCGCTGTTCAGCAAGAACAGGGAGGTCCTGAGACCGTCATATCTGCCGGAAAACCTTCCTCACAGAGAGATAGAGATAGAACAGCTCGCTTCCGTGATGTCAACGGCACTGAGAGGAGGAAGACCTTCCAACGTGATAATATTCGGAAAGACGGGCACGGGAAAGACGGCGGTCATAAGATACCTTGCGAGGGAGATAAAGAGAACAAAGGAACTGGTTGACACGGACGTCCTGAAGATGCCTGATATGGAGTATATATACATTAACTGCGAGATCGTGGACACTCCGTATGGGATTCTGCAGAACATAGGCAACAG
>JAJRVK010000111.1 GCA_024277315.1 archaeon
ACATATGAGTCTGAACTTTGATAACGCTGAGACTCCCGAAGAAGCTTTCTGGAGAAAGCTTCCGGAGGAAAAGATATTCGAATATGAGAGGTGGTTACTTGAAATGTAAAATGAATTCGGGATACTACACATAGCGGAACCAGCACTCTTAGTAATGCATTAATTCGGGATGAGAATGCGACCAATTCTTTTAATAATCCCTTACTTTGCCGTTTTATGCGAGTCGCAGCCGTGAACCGAGGAAGATGCCAGCCGAAAAGATGCAATTCGGAGTGCATGAGCTACTGCCCGGTGATGAAGAACGGCACGGAGGTAATAGAGTACGGCGAAGACGGAAAAATAATAATCCACGAGGAGCTCTGCACCGGCTGCGGCATATGCGTGCACAAATGTCCCTTCGGAGCCATAACCATAATAAATCTTCCGGAAGAGCTTGAAGAGGACCTGATACACCAGTACGGAGAGAACGGCTTCCGCCTGTTCAAACTGCCGACACCGAGGAAAGGACAGGTCATAGGCATACTCGGTCAGAACGGCATAGGTAAGACCAGCTCCATAAGCATACTGTCGGGAAATCTTGTTCCGAACCTCGGACGAATAAACGAAAAGCCGGAGTGGGATTGGATAATAGAGAGGTATTCGGGCACGGAACTCGGAGAATATCTTAAAAAAGTGGCAGATGGGAAGATAAGGGCCGCTTTAAAGCCGCAGTATGTGGACAAGCTCCCTAAAGCGTACTCCGGAAAGGTTGGAAATCTCCTTAAAAATGTGGAAGAGAGGGATATGGAAGGAGTTGTGCACAGGCTTAAGATGGAGGCTACACTTGAAAAGAACATAGACGAGATATCGGGAGGAGAGCTTCAGAAGGTCGCCATATCCGCCACGATGGTGAAGGACGCGGATATATACTTCTTCGACGAGCCGTCATCGTATCTGGACATCTCCCAGAGGCTGGAGATTGCGAGAGTCATAAGGGAGCTGGCCGAGGAAAAGATAGTCGTGGTCGTGGAGCATGACCTTGCCATACTGGATTTCCTCTCGGACCTTGTGCACCTCATGTACGGTAAGGCCGGAGCATACGGTGTCATAGCGAATTCTAGACCCGTCAGGAATGCCATAAATGTCTATCTCTCAGGGTATATGCCGGAGGAGAACATAAGGTTCAGGGACAGGGAGATTAAGTTCCATCCTCACCCTCCAAAGGATATGAAGGAATCCTTCGTGCTGATAAGGTACGGAGAGCTTTTCAAGAGGCTTTCGAGCTTCGAACTCAGGACCTCTGCGGGCGATATCCATCAGGGTGAGGTCATAGGCGTTGTGGGTCCGAACGCAACGGGAAAGACCACGTTCGTGAAGATGCTTGCCGGGGTTCTGCAACCCGATGACGGATGGATATCCGCCGAGGCCAAGGTGAGTTATAAACCGCAGTACATAAAGCCCGATTTCGACGGAACGGTTCGTGAGCTCTTTCTTTCCGCACTCGGCGAGGGGACGGAGGACAATTTCTTCAAAATAGAGGTGGCACATCCGTTGAGGTTGAAGGACCTTTATGAGAAGGAGGTCACGGCACTCTCAGGCGGCGAACTTCAGAGAGTCGCCATAGCACTATGCCTTGGAAGGGATGCGGACATATACCTTCTAGACGAGCCCTCGGCATACCTGGACGCAGAGGAGAGGATGAACGCCTCCAAGGTGATAAAGAGAGTCATGGACAAGTCGGGGAAGAGCGCCATGGTTGTGGACCACGACGTTTACCTCATAGACATGGTCTCGGACAGGATAATGGTATTTGGCGGGGAGCCGGGAGTTAAGGGCTATGCGGAAGGGCCGTTCCATATGAGAGATGGAATGAACAGGTTCCTGAAAAACGTGGGTATAACATTCAGAAGGGACAACGAGACGCGCAGGCCCAGAATAAACAAACCTGATTCGAGGCTCGACAGGGAACAGAGAAACAGGGGAGAATATTACTATGCGGACTGAAATCTTATATCCACCACATCGCCGTCCCTGAGGCGGAGTGCGTCCCTGAGTCTGACGGGTGCGATGAGCTCTATAACATCAGAATAATGGCTTCTTTTAGGTGTGAGAGCGACGCATCTTATTCCTTTCACCTCGACCGCTATTGCCATCACATCGCCGAAAGTCCTTCCCTCCGAGACGAATCCCTTTATGAGTGCGGCTTTTCCGAGAAATCCCCTGTACTTCGCCATATCTTCCATTGACAGTCGTACATTCAGGGTCCCGGGATAGGGTTCGAAGCCGAATATCCGCTTTATCTGCTCCAGATAACCTCTTCTGGACAGATAATACCTGCCTTCGCCCATGCCGCTCTCCACCTTTCCCCTTATCACAGGCTCGCCCTTTTCGAATATCGCCCTGTAATCCCCATATTCTTTCATCAGAACATCCCTGCCTTTTGCGGTTATCTTTATCCAGCTTTTCCTTCCCCTCGATATGTCTATCATCCCCATTCCCTGAAGTTCCCGCAGAATCCTGGATGCAGACTGCTGACTCAGTCCAATCCTTTTCCCGAATTCCGCCGAGGTTATCGGTATGCGGGAGTGTATAGCTCCGAGAAGTGCGAGATTTTTCAGTACATTTATGTGGCCGGCTTTCACAGGGAATAATCGGTTCTTTTTAAAATAACCTCTTCCGTACTCTCCGTGAGAAAAGCAAACGGGTTGGTTTTGATTTTCGGTATCGTCCCAATTTATACCGCAAAATGATACATCAAAAAATCGTGCCATGTCCATAAACAATCTGTCAATCCCTCCATCATCGCAGGTGAAGTGTTTCTCCTGTATTCGTTTATGAAATCCCAGTAGAATTGGAAGA
>JAJRVK010000112.1 GCA_024277315.1 archaeon
AAATCCCCCTCCCCCCACTCCCCGAGCAGCGCAAGATAGCCGAGATACTGGGTTCCGTTGACTCCGCTATACAGCAGGTGGATGATGCCATAGCGAAGACCGAGAGGCTCAAGAAAGGGCTTATGCAGGAGCTCCTCACGAAGGGGATAAAGCACGAGAGGTTCAAGGACACGGAGATAGGCACGATTCCGGAGGAGTGGGAGGTGGTGAGGCTGGGAGATATAGGCGAAGGCTTCCAGTATGGACTATCCATAAAAATGGGAGAAGAAGGGCAGTATCCTATTGTAAAAATGGACAGTCTTGTAAATGGTATGGTAGAGCCAATTAATCTAAGGTATGTTGATTTGGATGAAAACACTTTTAAGAACTATAGACTAGAAAAAGGAGACATACTGATAAACAGAACTAACAGCTATGAATTAGTTGGGCGCAGCGGTCTTTTCATGCTTGATGGAGATTATGTTTTTGCATCATATTTGATAAGAATTAAACCAGACAAAAAAAGAGTTTTTCCTGAGTATATGGCCTTTTATCTTCTTTTCTCCATAGAACTGCTTAGAAAAATGGCCACGAGAGCGGTAAGTCAAGCGAATATAAATGCCACAAACCTTAAAAAATTCAAAATGCCGCTTCCACCAGTAGAAGAGCAAAAGAAGATATCTGAAATCTTGGAGGCCATAGATGAAAAGATTTCTCTTGAGCGCAAACGGAAGGAAAAGCTTGAGAGGATTAAGAAGGGTTTGATGAACGATTTGCTGACAGGGAAGAAGAGGGTAAAAATAGAGGGAGGGGGGCAGACATGAGGAAAATAAGAGGCGATGAACTAACATGGGGGGAATATTTACAATTCATCGGATGGCTTGAAAAATCATGGAAAATAAAAAAAGATGAAAAAAGAATAAACTTCGCATATGATTTTCTAGATGTCGCAGTTTATGACCTAAAGGCAGGAAAACTTCTGTATGAAAATGGTATATATCCTTTATCTTTATTTCACATTCAGCAATCTGTTGAAAAACTAGCTAAAGCTTGGTTTATTTTGGTATCGGATGAAGATTTAGATGAAATAAAGAAAAAACTTGCTGGAAGAAACGGAATAGGTCATATAAGTCCAGAAGCATTTCTTAAATTACTGAAAAATGAAATAGATTCTGAAATAGAAGGAATGAGTGACGAAGAAAAAGCAAAAAAGAAAAAAATATACGAGAAAAGCAAGAATGAAATCGAAAAAGATATATCAGTAAATCCCGAAACTCTTAACTTATCAGGTATAAAGGCTACTGAAGAAATTTTTAAAACAACAGCAAAGATAGCAGCTGGAATTATGCAGGAAATTGCTAGGAACATGGAGATTTTTAAACCTATTTCTCAATACTATGGCGCTCCACAAAAACCACATAATGAAAATTCCGAGTCTGAAGTTGAAATTCCAGAAGTTGAAGAGACATATTGTAAGTTTGGAATAAAGACCGCAATCCTCTATAAGCTCTCCATATATACCTTCAAACACGAACAAACTACGAGATATCCAGACTCGGAACTCAAGCCTTCGGATTACAGGCTAGGAATGGATATAGTCGATGCACTTCCTAAGATGTTTGAAGAACTAGACGATATCATAAAAGTTTTTGAAACTCAATTCTTATATTTACAGGAGGCCGACCCATGACCGAATACACCTTATGCGAGCTCCCCCTTATCGAAGCCCTCCGCTCCATAGGCTGGACATACATCCCGGGAAAGGAGCTTGAGAGGGAGAGCTATGAGGAGCCGATACTTGTGGAGCGCCTTAAGGAGGCGATAAAGCGATTCGTGCAGGCTCCGGAGTACTCGGATGCGGACATTCAGGATGAGGATGTGGAGCGCGCCATTCTCAGGCTCAGGACGGGGAGCGCAGGGCCAGAGGGGATTAAAGAGACCCTGAGATACCTGAAGGGCGGAAAGATTCCCATGGACCTGGGAAGAAGGGGGCTCAGGTACATACCGATAATAGATTACGAGCATCCTGAGAACAACGAGTTCACAGTCAGCAATCAGGTGGAGTTTCGGAGCGCGGGAGGGACCATAAGGGCGGATATTGTGCTCTTCATAAACGGCATACCCCTGGCGATCATAGAGTGCAAGGACCCTTCCGATGAGAGCACATCATGGTACGATGCATACGGGGACATAAAATTCTATGAGAGAAAGGTCCCGGAACTCTTCAGATATGTTCAGTTCGGCATGGCGGCAGAGGACATTTATTAAAAGGAAAAGGGGGCCGGCTTGAAGGTCTTTCCGATAATCCCGTGGAAAAAGGATGTCAAAGCCAGCGTGTGGAGGGATGAGGAAGGAAACGCCGGAATAGACGGACTGAAAGCCATGCTTGAACCCACCACATTCATGGACATCCTGAGAAACTTCGTCTTCATGACCCAGATAAAGGGTGAGGACACGAAGATAATCCCGAGATATATGCAGTACTATGCCGCCAGGAGAATATACCACAGGGTCATCGAAAGGATGACAGGGAAGAGCGATAAAAGCAGGGGCCTGATATGGCACTGGCAGGGCTCCGGAAAGACATACACCATGATATTTTCGGCCTGCAAGATATACACCGACCCACGGATGGAAAAGCCGAGCATATTCTTCATAGTTGATAGGAGGGAATTGCAGGACCAGATGGAGAGATTTCTGGGAGGCATGGACCTCGGAGGCCTCACCGTCGAAAAGATACGCACGATAGACGAGTTCAGGAGGATACTCAGACACGACGATGGAAGGGGGAAGAGGGGGCTTTTCATCCTCCTCATACAGAAGTTCAGACCGGAGGATTCCGAGGGGGAGGCGATGAGCGAGGAAGATCTGAAAGAGATGCAGAAAGAGGCGGAGGAACTGCCGATATCCCGGAGAAAGAACATAGTACTCTTCATCGACGAGGGACACAGGACACAGTACGGCGTGCTGGCCTCGGAGATGAGGCGCATATTCAGGAGCGCGTTCATGTTCGCATTCACTGGAACTCCGATTGACAGGAACAACAGGAGCACATACATGGAATTCTCCTACCCTCCGGAGGAAACATACCTCCACAGGTATTTCATAGAGGAGTCAATAAAGGACGGGTACACAGTACCGATAGCATACAGGTTCATAAAGGAGGATATGACCTTCGATTCCGAACTTTTCGAATCGCTCACGGATGACCTTTTCGAGAGCGACGAGGAGAAAGAAGAGGTCGGAAAAAGGTTCAGGACCATAAACGAGATGCTTTCAGACCCTGAGATGATAGAAAAGAAGACTGAGAAGATAATAGAGAGCTTCATGAAGAGGGAGAACAAAGGGCTCAAAGGCATGGTGGTGGCTGCGAACAGGAGGGCATGCGTGCTTTATAAAGATGCAATAGACAGATACATGAAAGAGCATTATCCTCAGGAGTGGAGCGAGGACTTCGCGGAGGTCGTGATGACATACAACAATAAGGAGAAGGAGGAGATAATAGAGGAATTCAAAAAAAGGATGGAAAAAAGGTACGGAACTCAGAATTATGAGACCATAAACAGGAAAATCACGGAAAACTTCAAGGAAAGGGAAAATCCAAAGCTCCTCATAGTCACTGATAAACTGCTCACCGGCTTCGATGCCCCTGTTCTCCAGATAATGTATCTCGATAAGGTGATGAACGGCCATACCCTTCTTCAGGCGATAGCCAGAACGAACAGACCGGCGGAAGGGAAGGATTACGGACTTGTGATGGACTATGTGGGAGTATACAAGAAATTCGAGAAAACCCTGCGGGAATACTATGTTATGGAAGAAAGAGCCCCGAAGATAACAGTGAACATGGAGGAACTGGTGGATGCTCTTAAGGAATCCATAGGGGAGATAGAAGTCCTGCTGAAAGGCGATTTTCTGCCGGAGAGGATAAACAGAGGGGACAGACATGCGATAGACAGATGCATAACCAGAATAATGGAGATAAGGGACAAAGGAAGCAATGAAGAGAGGTTTCTGGAACTTTACAGGAAGATGAACAGGATATTCGACCTTCTGGGGCCCAGCGAGGTGAAGGCTGAAAGGGACATAAGGGAGAAGGTACGGGCGATAAGACGCATTTATGCCATCTACAAAAAAAGGTTCGGAAGGGAGATAGACCCCGGAAAAATAGAGGAAGACATCAGGGAGATAAGAAAGGCCCTTTACGAAAGCATCGGAGTGGAGGATCTGGAGCCAAAAGCAGGGGTGATAATGGACACAGAATATCTGGAAAAGCTCAGGAACGATATGGAGGCCGATGAGTCCATAATACTGGATATGGCATCGGTGCTGAGCAGATATGTTCTGAAAATCAGAGATTATCCGTGGGCGGATGTGGTTTACGGGGACATAATAGAGTCCATAGAGAACTCCGTGGACAGATGGCGTAAGAGGGAGATAGATCCAGAGGAGGCATACAGATCATTCATACAGCATATGGAGGAGATAAACGAGAGGGAAGGTGAAAGGAGAGGACTGAACACGGACGACCTCGGTTTTGCCATGTTCATGGCCATGAAAAGAACCTTAATGCACGGTACGGATGAGGAATATGTGAAATTCATAAACAATCTAAGGAAGCAGCTGAGGGACAATGACCTTCTGTTTCCAAAATGGTATGAGAAAGCGGAGGCGAAAAGAAGGGTAGCAGAGACCATAAGGAAGGAACTCCTCAGGTTTCTGGTGGCGGAAAAACACATGGATTATCGGGAGATAAAAGATGAGATTGAGGACATAAAGGACAGGTTCATGAACATCCTCGAGAGGTCGGAGTATGAAGAGAGAATATGAGGGCATGGAATACGAACTGTCATACAGAAATGTTAAGTACGCAAGGGTGGACATGAGGGAAGGGAGAATAATCCTGATACTTCCCTATGGAATGTCTCCGGAAGAGGTCCTGAAAAAACACGGGGAGAGAATAAGGAAGAAGTGGAATGAAATCGAAAAAATAAAGGAATCCGCCAGAAAAATCCTCAGAGAAGGAGAAGTCATCCTGCTCGGGGAAAGGTACCGGATAGAGAAGAACTGTGAAAATATGGGAATAGACAGACAGGAAAGGATTATAACCATATGCCCTGAAAGACCTGATGCCACAAGAGAGCTCATCAGAAGATTTCTCAGGGCAAGAATAGAAAGAAAGGTGGAAAAATACTCGGAGATAACTGGCCTGCACCCGAAAAAGATATTCATAAGGGAGCAGATAACCAAATGGGGAAGCTGTTCCAACAGAAAAAACCTGAGTTTCAACCTTCGACTGGCCTTTACACCGAGGGACTTCTTCGATTACATAGTCCTGCACGAGGTGCTTCATCTGAGACACATGAACCACGGAAAAGAGTTCAAAAACGAGCTCAGGAAGATCTACGGTAAAAATCCTCCCGATGAAAAAACCATGATGAAATACTGGTTCAGAAGCACATACATGATGGAAGCCCTCGGAATACCTGAAACATCCCCTTCCCGCAAAAACTCTTAATACCTCCTCAAAGATGCGATTATGTGAGACTTTACTTCGAAGCCTACGGCTGCACGATGAATCGGGGCGAATCCAAGCTCATGCAGAGGTGGAGCGCGGAAGCAGGGCATGAGATAGTGGAGAGTCCGGAAAAGGCGGATGTCATAGTTTTCTCCGGCTGCGTGGTGATAGACCACACATACAGGCACATGATGAAGCGCCTTGGAGAGCTGAAATCCCTCGGAAAGAACATGATAGTTTCCGGCTGTCTCGCCTCCGTTTTCAGGAACGAGGTCCTGAAAGAAGTTCCCAACGCAAGGATGTTACCAACATGGGATATTGAGAAAATAACGGATTATCTGGGCAAAGCAGGCGAGAGAAGGAGCTTCAGATGGGGAGTCATAGGGATAATCCCGATAGCCCAGGGATGCACGGGGAACTGCACCTACTGCATAACCAAGATTGCAAGAAGGGAACTGAGGAGCGCAGAGCATTCACGGATACTTGATACAGCGGAAGATATGATTAAATCCGGAGTCAAGGAAATAGAGCTCACTGCCCAGGATTCGGCTGTCTATGGCATGGACACCGGCCACTCCCTTCCTGAGCTCATGAGGGATATCAACGATATAGATGGGGATTTCCGCATAAGGGTGGGAATGATGAACCCTGATGCGGCGTCTAGGATACTGGATGAACTTATCGAGGCATATAAACTTCCAAAGGTCTACAAATTCCTGCATCTGCCGGTGCAGAGCGGGGATGATGGGGTCCTGAGGGATATGAGGAGGAATTATACGGTGCAGGATTTCATAGATATCGTGAAAAGAGTCAGAAAGGAAATACCGGAAATCACGCTTTCAACCGACATAATAGTGGGTTATCCCACGGAGAGCGAGGAAGCCTTTGAAAGGTCGATTGAGCTGATAAAGGAGATAAGGCCAAACATAGTGAACATCACGAGATTTTCTCCGAGACCCTTCACGGATGCCTATAAGCTGAAGCCCATAACTCCGAGGATTGTCAAGGAGCGCTCCCGCAGGCTCACGGAGATTGCGATGGAGATAAGCAGGGAGAGGAACACGGAGCTCGTGGGAAAAAGAAAGAGGGTGCTGATCACGGAAGAAGGGAAAAACAACACGGTTGTCGGAAGGACCGACGAGTATATTCCTGTGGTTCTGAAAGATGGAAAAATGGGTGAGTTCGTGGAGGTTGAGATAACAGAGGCTGGGGTGGGATATGTGGTTGGGAAAGTTCTTTAAATATATGTCTTCTTAAAAGAGGACAGTTTTTCCA
>JAJRVK010000113.1 GCA_024277315.1 archaeon
CCTCGATTTCTCCTCTTTAATCCTCTTCAACACCTTCATTATCCCGCTCCCGTACTGTCCTGCCTTCTTTTACTCTGCACGAAGTTCTTTGAGCAATCCTGCCGGAGAAGAACGCAATTGTCCGGCGCTCCAGGGGTACTGTGAAGCCCGCTCCCGTAACCCTTCTCATAAGGAGATAGGGAAATCATAATTTTTGAACGCACCACGCACCCTGCCCCTTTCCCTCATCGACTCCTATGGATAGCGCTTTTACGTTTTCGGAGAATTCGACATTTTTCAGGAGCCATCTCAGTATGAACTTTGCCAGCTCTTCGGCGGATGTGGTGGGCACATCTATTATGGCACAGTCCTCCGCAGGGAAAACATATCTCTTTTCTCCGACCGTGACATGCACGTAATCGTCCTTTATCTCGACACCGGCCTCTCCGCCACCTCCCGGAACCAGAACATGATGGTCCAGGGTCTCGGCTATGTCTCTTAAGAATCTCTTTATCTCCGTGAAATCCATGACCATGTAATCTTCCCCCTCTTCCCCCTCAATCTCGCAGTGTATCGCATACACATGACCGTGAAGGCGAGCGCACTTATGGTGCCCGGGTATGAAATGGGCGGCTGCAAAGGTTATGCCGAGGTCCCAGCCGTTGAGTTTCAGCCTCATGTGGTGTAACATGACAACGAACTATTTAATCATAGCCGTTCCTCCTCCCTTGAAGGAATACGAAAATTGAGGACATAAGAAGCAGGACCATCAACACGATGCCTGCCATGAGCGACAGGAAGTGGAAATCAGAGGGTCCGAGGTCAATGGCACTTTCTGTCTGGTTAAATTGAAAATGGTTTGGAGTCAGAACTCCGGTGGTTTCCCTGTCTCGGGGATGTCTGGAGACTGCTGAACCTCCTCTGCGGGAATGTAAGCGGGAACAGCCCTCTTTCTTCTTCCCAAGGCTATCATGGAGATTATGACGGCCGATGCTATGATTACTCCCAGGATAATGAAAACAAGAGCACTCCCCAGATAATCTTCGCCGCCGGTTGTGCCTTTCATTTCCTGGCTTGTTGCCAGTATTTCCTTGTTCGCATAATCATAATCCACATATTCGAGGGTATCGGCATTACCGTAAGGAGCGGCGAGGGACGAACTGAGAGCACCGAAGCTGCCGTATATATCGGCACTCCCTGTAGCCGGCATACCCGGCATTAGGTTTTCCTCATGGCTTGGGATATAAACTCCCGCAAGAAATCCTTTGTCCGGAGAATAGAGTATGTACAGGTCAGGGCCGGGGTAATATTCATAGTAACCCGGCATCTGGCGTATCTTGTAAACCTGTATGTAATCGCCGTTCTCATCCTTTATCTGCATGGTGTCCGGACAGGACATGTTCATCCACAGCGGTCCCGAATGATTAATTACGCCGTTATTGAAGTCCGGGCTGTAGGTGTTGATTTTTTCTATCTTAATGGGAAAGCTCTGACCGGTTCCTAGTAGCATGCCGGCTTCCATCATGGGAGGAAGTCCTTCGGCATCTATTATTCCGGAGTAAGTCCCTGTCACGGTCTCATGGCTTTCGACAGTCCATGTCTTTCCTTCCATAAGCGGGAAATCTATGAACGCCGCCGGAGGATCGTAGTTGACGGTGAGATGCAGATTCAGAGTCTGCATAACTTCGATATCGACGTCCTCATACGAAAGTGTGTGGGAGGTCGATGTCAGAGGGTATATCGGGGCCGGGCTATATGTGTAGTTCGCCTCCGTGTAGTTGTAGTCCAACTCTTCAAGGGTGTAGTTCTCATCCACATAATAGCCGTCATATTCGGGCTCATATTCCGGATAGTACACGGCAAGCTGCGAATATCTGAATATGCCGAACTCATCCACGGAAGGCAGATTTTTCCCGGTGAAAGACATTTCGAACTTCTCTTCCATATCAAAGGAAACACTCTTCACACCCATGCTTTCCCTGTCAATCGTCGCATCTCCGCTGGCGACCACATACATTTTCGTGCTAAGCCTAGCGCTCATCTCCTTCAGAGTCTTCGGTGCCTCTCTGAATGTTTCGGGAGTGTATGTTCCCGGCTCCGGCATCATGGCGCTGAACTGAAAATCTTCCTCCACGCTGTTCCGAACCGCCATGGAATAATGGAGGGTGTATTCCGAATCCGAGACATCCGTTACCTCGAAGGTCATCCACACTCCTCCGCCACCGGAAACATCGATGGAGATATCCGAAAGATTGAACAGCATTTTGAAGCTCTCCTCCATGGCATCTATGTCGGTCTGCCTCGGAGCGCCGCTCTCCATTCCCATTGCCCACTTCTCACTCACGGTCCATGTCGGCTTATCCGCACTTCCGTATACGGGAACCGCAAGGAAACCCACGGAGAGAAGCATAACCACCGCAATGCTGATTGCTCTTTTCATATTAACACCTGGGAGGATATTAGAAAAGCTAGTATTTACATCTTTCTCTGAAATGTCTTATAAAAGAGTACATCTTAAAACAGTTCCGCAATCACTTTATACCAATTGCATAATCGGTATCCGGTGTAAAAATGCCGGGTTCAAGGATTTCTGGATTCTACAAACTCCCGCCGGAGGAGAGGATAAAGCTGGTCAAGGACTTTGCGAACCTCAGCGACGAGGAGATTGAGACCGTTCTGAAAGGCGATGTGGACATAGAACTGCTCGATAAGATGATTGAGAATGTCATCGGAAAGTTCCCGCTTCCCCTTGGAATCGCCACAAACTTCCTGATTAACGGAAAGGATTATCTGATACCGATGGCAATAGAAGAACCCAGTGTTGTGGCCGCGGCAAGCAACGCTGCGAAGATGGCAAGGGTGAAGGGCGGTTTCCATACGAGCATGACCGAACCGATAATGATCGGACAGATACAGCTAACAAAGGTGGGAGATCTCTGGGGGGCAAAGATGAAAGTCCTTGAACATAAGGAGGAAATAATGAATATGTGCAACGAGAGAGACCCCATTCTCGTGAAGTTCGGAGGTGGAGCCAGGGATGTCACCGCAAGGGTGATAGATTCGGATTTGGGTTCGATGGTAATCGTACATCTCCTCATAGATTGCAGGGATGCCATGGGAGCAAATGCCGTGAACACAATGGCCGAACATGTGGCTCCGCTCATCGAAAAAATAACCGGAGGGAAGGTCTATCTCAGAATAATCTCCAATCTGGCAACATACAGGATTGCAAGGGCGAGAGCCGTATAGGATAAGGATACGATAGGCGGAGAGGATGTTGTTGACGGAATAATCTCAGCATACCACTTCGCAAAGGCGGACCCTTA
>JAJRVK010000114.1 GCA_024277315.1 archaeon
AAACTATCCTCCCGTCCCTGTCGTATGATGAGGATGCATCGAAATTAACGGAATCCAGATATGCTCTTGGAGTCGTTGTAGATGCATCTATGATTGCAACTGGAAGATATCTTATGGTTATGGTGAGCGTATCGGTATCCACGACAGTATCAGAGCCCAAGTTGAAGGTTCCCGTGACGAGCACAGTATAAGTGCCAACTGAGGAATATGAATGCTGAACTGTGCTTCCTGTTCCTGTACTCCCATCCCCGAAATCCCATGTGAAGGTGGTGGATGATGTGACATCGGGTATTCCCTCTATTGAAAAGAACTTTGCTGTTGCTGTGAAGGTTATGAGCTCGGCAGGTTCTGCCTCTGAAGTTGAAGCTGTCCCGTTCACCTGAAATGCCGGTCCGGTCCCTGTGTCCAATGCGCTCCCCACCACACTCGAGATAGGTATTATAAACATCAGAGCCAGAAACAATGCAACCCACCTACCAGCTGTGGGATTTCTTTTTTTTGTCTCATATTGTGCATGTTCTCACCGGAGGTATATGGTCGTAGTGATATAAGAAGTTTGCTTTTATTCTTTTCGATTGAAAATTAATTTATCCCTCGGAGCCCATGCAAAACTTAAATAACTCTCGCTTTATCAGGCCGTGCTCAGGTGAATACATGGCTGAAACAGTGTTTAAAGAGGTTAAACCCGGTGTGAACTTTCCGGAACTCTAGAAGAAGATAATCTCATTCTGGAAAGAGAACGAGATCTTCGAGAAATCCCGCCGGATAAGAAAAGGGAATGAGAGGTTCATATTCCTCGAAGGGCCTCCCACGGCAAACGGAATGCCGCACATAGGCCATGCGCTCACCAGGGCGATAAAGGATGCTTTTCTCAGATACAAATTGATGGACGGCTATGATGTCCAGCCGTACATAGCCGGATGGGACTGCCACGGTCTGCCGGTTGAGATTGAGGTGGAAAAGGAAATAGGCTCCAAAAGCAAGGGAGATATAGAGAAGTTCGGCATCAAAAAGTTCAATCAGCTCTGCAAGAAGAGCGTATTCAGGTACAAGGGCGAATGGGAGAGAATGTCCGAAAGGATAGGATTCTGGATAGACATAGATAACGCATATGTCACCATGAGGGACGAGTATATAGAGAGTGTGTGGTGGTCTCTGGGTCAGGCATGGGAGAAAGGCCTTCTTTTTAAGGATTACAAGGTCGTTCCTTACTGCCCCAGATGCGGAACTCCGCTATCGAGCCATGAGGTCGCACAGGGATATAGAGAAACGAAGGACCCGTCCGTATTCGTGAAGTTCGGGGTGAAGGATGAAGATGCGTATTTTCTGGTATGGACCACAACACCCTGGACACTCATATCGAACCTTCTGCTAGCGGTGGGGAAAGAACTGGATTATGTGCTGGTTGAGAACGAAGGAGACAGACTGTATCTTGCGAAAGCAAGGCTTTCTGTCCTGAAAGGAGAGTATAAAATAATACGGGAGATGAAAGGTGCGGAACTCATTGGAAAGAGATACGAGCGCCTTTATACATATGTCAGACCGGATACGGATTCCCATTTCGTCGTGCATGCGGACTTCGTGAGCCTTGAGGAAGGTACCGGCATAGTCCACATAGCACCGGCCTTCGGCGTGGATGATCACAATCTGTGCAGAGCGAACGGTGTCGGAATGGTGAAACCGGTTGACGAAGCGGGAAGATTCACGGATGAGGTGAGACCTTACAGCGGAAGGTTTGTCAAGGACTGCGACAGAGACATAATGATAGACCTGGAAAAGAGAGGGCTTCTATATTCACACGGAAAGGTGAGACACACCTATCCCTTCTGCTGGCGCTGTGATTCTCCGCTGCTTTACTATGCGCTGGATACATGGTTCATAAGGACATCCGCCATAAGGGAGAATCTGATAAGGAACAACGAGAAGATAAACTGGAAACCCGAACACCTCAAGCACGGCAGGTTCGGGAACTTCCTGGAGGAGCTCAAGGACTGGGCATTGAGCAGAAACAGATACTGGGGAACACCTCTTCCGGTATGGACATGCGAAAAAGAACATCAGGTCTGCATATCTTCGGTGGACGAGCTTAAAAAGATGGCTGTGGCGGATTTTCCGGAGGACTTCGAGCTTCACAGGCCATGGGTGGATGAAATCGAGCTGAAATGTCCGGAATGCGGTGCTCCCATGAAGAGGGAACCCTATACCATAGACGGGTGGTATGATTCCGGGAGCGCTCCCTTTGCACAGTTCCACTATCCGTTTGAAAATAATGGGGACTTCGAGCGCTCCTTCCCGGTGGACTTCATAACCGAGGCCATAGACCAGACAAGAGGATGGTTCTACACCCTTCTGGCGGTCAATACCATGACCTTCGACGAAGCGCCTTACAGAAACGTGCTCACACTCGGACTGATACTGGACGAGGACGGGGAGAAGATGTCGAAATCCAAGGGCAATGCCATAAGCCCGATGGAAATCATGGAAAGATTCGGTGCGGACGCCGTGCGTTTCTACTTCTACACCTCGCCGGTATGGTATTCCAGACGCTTCGGTAACGAGCTCGTTAAGGATACCATGAACAAGAGCATAACCACGCTATGGAATGTCTATTCCTTCTTTGTGACAAATGCGAACCTCGATAATTTCAGGCCGGAAGGTGCGGAAATAAAGGACGAACTGGATCGCTGGCTGCTGTCAAGGCTCAATTCCCTCATAAAAGAGGTCAGGAACGGATTCGATACCTACGAGATACACAGGTCCGGCAGGGCCGTCATGCAGTTCATAGACGATCTGAGCAACTGGTATCTCAGGCGCTCCAGAAGAAGGTTCTGGGAGGGCAACCAGGATGAAAAGAAAGGTGCGTATGAAGCCCTCTACACAGCCCTTGTAACCCTGACAAAACTGCTTTCTCCCATGACTCCATTCATAGCCGAGGAGCTGTATCAGAACCTCGTCCGCTCCCTTGACGCGGATGCACCCGAGAGTGTCAACATGTGCGAGTATCCGGAATACGACGGCGCCATGGTGGACGAAGAGCTTGAAAGAGATATGGGGCTGGCGATAAAGGCAGTCGAAGCCGGAAGAAGTGCCAGGCAGAGTGCCAACATAAAGCTCAGGATGCCGCTCAGCGAGGCCATAATCAGCGGACCGGAAAGTGATCTGAAAAGACTGGAGCGCTTCGCCGATGTAATAAGAGAGGAGCTGAATGTCAAGAATGTGGTATTCACCTCCGGTACCGGAATGATGGAAGCGAGCGTATCTCCCAATTACGGGGTTCTCGGCCCGAAGTTCAGGGCAAAGATGAAGGATGCCGTTAAAGCTATAGAATCTCTGACAAAGCAGGAGATAGAGCGCATAAAAAGGGGAGAAATAGTGGAAATCGGAGATATAAAGCTCTCCCAGGAGGACGTGATAATCGTCGATAAGGTGAAGGAGGGGTATTCGGGAGCGCACGCCGAAGGCACATCCATATCTGTCCTCGTAAAAACCGAGATAAGCCCAGAACTCAGATACGAGGGTCTGGCCCGAGAAATAGTCAGGAGAATACAGAACATGAGAAAGGATATGGACCTTGAATACGATGCCCGTATCGAAACCAGATATTGCGGGGACGGAGAACTCGAAAAAGCGATAGAAAAGCACGGAAAATACATAATGAAGGAAACCCTATCTCTCAATCTCAGGAAATCGGATGAAATCGACGGAACCGAATGGAATATCGAAGGCATGAAAATAAAGATTGCCATCGAAAAGACCGGCATATGAAAACAAAATTTAGAAAATTTATTAAAGTTAAAGAGGATACGGCGTTGTGGACACACTCTCATTCCTCGTTACCGCCATGGCAGCCATATTCTCCATCGTAAATCCCATAGGAGCCATACCTCTTTTCGTGACGATAACGGAAGGATATTCCAAGAGCGAGAGGTTGAATGTGGTAACAAAGGCCATATTCTCGGCCTTCATCATCCTTGTAACCTTCGCGATTTTCGGCAACTTCATATTCGCCTTTTTCGGAATAACCATATACTCTTTTCGGATAGCCGGAGGCCTGCTCCTAATTACCGTCGGTTTCAGCATGATGAGGGGACAGCCGCCCAGGACAAAGAGCACTCCTGAGGAAAGGCTGGAGGCCGCGGAAAGAGAGGAGGTCGGCATAGTTCCTATGGGGATACCGATGCTGGCCGGCCCGGGTTCGATAACTACGGTGATGATACTAATATCTAAAAGTGAAAACGGAATACAGGCCGGAGCCGTGCTCTTTTCCATATTGTTCACCCTCATAATAGCCTATGCTCTTTTCATATACGGTGACAGGATATTCGAAAGGGTCGGAAAAGTTGGTGCGAGAGCATTTTCCAGGATAATGGGCCTGATATTGACGGCCATAGCCGTGCAGTTCATAATCGAGGGCATACGTTCGATACTTGTAGAGTGGGGCGTGCTCATATAAGGTCCCTATAGGAAAAGATTGATAACATGAAAGATATGCAGGCGCATGATTACAAGATTGAGGTTTCTGGGTACAGGTGGCGGGAGATTTTCCACCATATTTCAGTCCCGTACCACGGGTGGCATATATATAGAAAGCGGCATACGTATCCATGTGGACCCCGGACCCTGCTCTCTAAACCAGCTTAAAAATTTCCATCTCAATCCGACGAAAACGGACGTGCTTCTCATTTCGCACTGTCATCCGGACCACTATACGGATGGAGAAATAATGGTGGAAGGCATCACACACGGCGGGAGGAAAAGAAGAGGGCTTCTTGTAGGCTCTAAAAGTGTCCTGGAAGGGGTGGACGACATAGGCCCTGCCATATCTCCATACCATCGTTCCCTGATAAACCACAAAACCCTCGAAGCCGGTGATTTTCTGAACCTCGGAGATGTCGACCTGGAAGCGACCCGTTCCGTGCATTCCGATCCGACCACCATCGGTTTCAAGTTTCACACGCAGAACGGTGTGATATCATATGTGGCGGATACGGAGCTTTCTGACGATGTCATTGAAGCACACAGAGGTGCAAGAGTCCTTATCCTGCCCGTAACAAGGCCGCGCTCTTCCAGAATCGACTGGCATCTTTCCACGGAGGATGCTGTGGAGTTCATAAAAAGGGTTGAACCGGAAATAACCTTCTTCACGCATTTCGGACTGAAGATGCTCAGAGTTCCGCCTGAAATAGAGGCCTACTGGGTACAGGAAGAGACCGGATATAGGGTCATAGCGGCCAAAGACGGCATGAAGGTGAGCATAGGCACCAGAATAACGGTGAAATGATGGAGTACCGTGAGTGGGAGCCCTATTACCTGAAAATTCTGGAAGATTTCGGATTCGATATGGAAAAGGATGCCGAAGCCGGAAAGATTCTTGCGGAACTTCTGAAAGGGCATGACCCGGTTGACTTCAGGGCTCTGAAAGCGATGATTTCCGGAAAGGACGTCATTGTTGTGGGGCCTCTCGCTGGAGAGATACCTGACCTCGGCCGGGTGATAATAGCAACCGACCTCTCCACAACGATTCTGCTCGAAATAGGGATTGTGCCGGACATAATCGTGACGGACCTCGACGGAGATGTGGAATCTGAGATCGAGGCAAACGAAAAGGGATCTGTTGTGCTGATTCACGCCCATGGAGACAATATTAGTTCTTTGAAAAGATATGTCCCCAGGTTCAAAGGAAAAATAGGAGGGACCGTACAGACCGAGCCGTTTCCCCCGCTCTTGAACTTCGGAGGTTTCACGGACGGAGACCGAGCCGTATTTCTGGCAGGGGGTGTCGGAGCTAAAAGGACATATTTGACGGGCTTCGATTTCGAGAACCCGGTCCCGAAAACCGGAAAAGATATCGAAATGAAGAAAAAGAAGCTTTTATGGGCCGAAGCCCTTATTTCGATTTTCGATGTGATCTATCTCTAGAACTGGTCGAAGTCTTCTTCTTCGAACCCTTCGTCCTCGAACTCCTCATCGAATTCGTCCTCGAACTCTTCTTC